>NZ_JADQ01000014.1:0-101414 GCF_000518465.1 Paenibacillus sp. J14
AGCGTCGCGGGGCTCGTGTAAAGAAAACATTCGACACGGCCAAAACACCCGTTGCCCGGTTAATCGAATTGGGCGTGCTACGACCAGAACAAACCCAACGGTTACAGGCGTATCAGACTTCCCAAGATCCGCTTGCATTACACAATCAGTTGGAAGCGCTGCTTTCCCAACCCGTGACGCCTGCCTCCGCTACGCGCCCAGTGGAGGCTATGTAACAGCCTCCACTGGGTAACAAAATTACGTGAGTGAACCATTATCCTTCGGTAACATTTTTATATGAGTTGACACGGAGGTGATACATGAAATCAACGCATCGGTCAATTTACCGTTTACTCCTGTAGAAAACGGGACTTCCACAACTTGGTTTCCGTCATCCGCAGGCGCAGCCGCAGCTCCTCAGGGATCTCACCGCTGCCGACATGTCGAAGCAGGTCCAGCTCCTCAGCCGTAAATTCGGTCCGCCGAACATCCGCAGCCAGCAACAAATACTTGGTGCCAAGCCAACGGTCCTCCGCCATCAACCGCAGCAACAGCTGATCAATATTGTTCGTGCGTTCGAACGCAAACGAGATCATTTCCGCCATTCCCCGGTACACATCTGCAGAACGAACCTGGTCCCCCTCAACCTTCAGGTCAACGGACAAAATATCTCGGTTCAGCTCCACTTTCGCGATGGGCACCGGAAGCTGCAACGGGGCCAAAGCATCCACAAGGTTCTCCTCGGTGAGCTCCGCCGGGGACGTACCCGCAAACACCGCTGCCACCTGCCGCTGACGGGCAGGATGCTCCCCTAACCAAGCTGTTCCCGCCATTCCCAGCGCACAGATGAATGTTAGCAGGATGGCCCGAACGAATAAGTTCCGTTTCATGGGGCATTCTCCCTTCTGATACTCTCGGACAGCGCCAATTAAGCCTTTGTCCATACGGTTCTTATACCCCATTCTACATAGAAAAAAAGCAGGCTATGCCTGCAGATTAGAAAATCATTCCTCCGTATCAATCAAGCCGTGCTTCGTATAGACGAGCGCTTTGCCGCGAACCTTGACAGCTGAGGTGTGATCGGTAAATTGAGCGATGAGCACCTCGCCCTTGTCCAACTTTTCGGTGTGGTGAAACCGCGTATCCTTCCCCCGGGTCAGTCCGATGACCGTAACGCCCTGTTCTTTGGCCTTAATCACGAAATAGTCTCCGCCCGCGGCAGATGGATCGTTACCGTGTTGCTGGTTATCCATGTGGCAGCGCCTCCCCTTCACATTTTAGACAGATTGGTTCTTCTTTAAGCCTCCGTGAAAAGAAAAAGCCGTGAACGAGAAGCCCACGGTCTTTTGCACGGAAGATATGTAGAAATCTTTATTTAATTCCGTCTTTGAGCGCTTTACCTGGTTTGAAAGCAGGAATTTTGCTCGCAGGGATTTCGATTTCCTCTCCGGTTTGCGGGTTACGGCCTTTACGGGCGGAACGCTCGCGGACTTCAAAGTTACCGAAGCCAACCAGTTGAACTTTATCTCCGTTCTGCAGCGCTGTGGAAATCGCATCAAAAACGGCATCAACCGCTTTCGTCGCGTCTTTCTTGGACAGCTCAGTACTTTCTGCAACTTGAGCAATCAAATCGGATTTGTTCATGTGTATTTCACCTCCCACCAAGGAAAATAATACCACTTGCTATTTGTGTTTCCGTTTTACCGCAGAATATACGTGATTTATTCAATTCATTACGTACAAATTCCCGAAAAACGTGATGAAATCGCGCTTTCGGGGACGCGGAACAAATTTATAGTAATACAGCCCATACATAATTTCAAGCTATTTCAAGGCTTCCCGGCGATATTTCCTCAATTCGCCCTACAAATTGGACCTTTTCGCCCTCAAATAACAAAACAACCGCACGTAGCCATGTTTCAGCATACGCGCGGTCATTGAGGAGGAATTGCCTAAGTTAGGTATTCAATGAGATTGAAAAGTCGGCTTTTTCAGCACCGAGAAGGTTGGATGAAGCTAAAATCAAAAGTCGAATTTTAAATTTCTTATAGGATGATGGCGATGAGGCCGCCGGAGCCTTCGTTGATAATCCGCCCCAGCGTTTCCTGCAGCTTGTAACGAGCGTTATCCGGCATCATGGCGATTTTGCCTTGAATGCCTTCGCGTACGATCGAGTGCAAGGATCTGCCGAAGATGTCGGACTCCCAGATCTTGATCGGATCGTTCTCGAAATCCTGCATCAGATAACGGACAAGCTCTTCGCTTTGTTTCTCGGTCCCGATGATCGGCGCAAATTCCGACTCGACGTCGACGCGGATCATATGGATCGATGGTGCTGTCGCCTTCAGCCTTACTCCGAAGCGGGATCCCTGACGGATCAGCTCTGGCTCATCCAGCGCCATTTCCGCAAGCGTCGGCGCAGCGATGCCATAACCGGTCGTTTTGACCATTTCCAGCGCCTCGGCGAACCGGTCGTATTCCCGTTTCGCGTGCGTAAATTCCTGCATCAGCTGCAGTAAATGGTCTTTGCCTCGAATCTCAACGCCCACCACTTCCATCAGGATGCGGTCATACAGATCATCCGGCGCATACAGATCGATCTCGGCTACACCTTGACCCATATTTAATCCGCTGAGACCAGCCCGGTCGATAAAATCGTATTCCATGAAGTTGCCGACAACCCGATCGACATCGCGCAGACGGCGAATATCCTTAACCGTGTCGCGGACAGAGTTCTCAAAATTGGTGCGCAGCCAGTGGTTCTCGTTCAGTACCATCACCCAGCTAGGCAAATTGACGTTCACCTCATGTACTGGGAACTCATACAGAACTTCCCGGAGGACCCCGGTTACGTCTTCTTCTGTCATTGTCGCTGCACTGAGCGCAAGGACCGGAATGTCATATTTTGCGGCTAACTCACCGCGGAGCTGTTGGGTTTCTTCACTGTTTGGACGTGTCGAGTTGATCACCATCACAAATGGCTTGCCGACCTCCTTCAGTTCGGCAACAACCCGCTCCTCAGATTCCACGTAAGAATAACGCGGAATATCGGCAATCGTTCCATCCGTCGTCACGACAACCCCTAACGTGGAATGTTCTTGGATGACTTTGCGTGTACCGATTTCCGCCGCTTCTTGAAACGGAATCGGTTCTTCAAACCATGGGGTGGAGATCATCCGCGGCCCGTTTTCGTCCTCGTAACCTTTTGCGCCTTCCACGGCGTATCCGACGCAATCGACGAGTCTTACGTTGACCTCGAGTCCTTCAGCCACCTTGATTTGCACCGCATTGTTCGGAACAAACTTCGGTTCGGTCGTCATAATGGTTTTGCCGGCGGCGCTTTGCGGAAGTTCATCTACCGCGCGGACTCGATCTGCTTCATTTGCGATGTTCGGGAGTACGACAGTTTCCATGAATCGCTTAATAAAGGTCGACTTCCCGGTACGGACGGCACCGACGACCCCTAGATAGATGTCGCCTCCAGTTCGTTCGGCAATGTCCTTAAAAATGTCCACTTTCTCCAATACCAATGATATCCCCTCCTCAAATTTCGCCGAAGGAAAAATGCCCCGAGAGCATCCGCTTCGTGATTCATCATGCTTTTGGGCCTCGCTGCTGCGGCAGGAGCGGCAGCCCCTCTTGCCCGTGTCCGCCGCCGCAAACCTGTGGAAGGAACCTGAACGAAGCGGCGTAAACTCGTACATGCATTTGGACTAGTAACATCTTATGTACCAGATGCGAGAATATGACGGTTAAAACCGTCCAAGCCCGTTTTTTTTGCGGGGCCGCTCATTCAACCCGAACAAGGCGGGCACTTAACCGCCATACTCCCATTTGTATGACTCTATCGGAAAAAGTATGACGCAGGAAAAAGGAGAAGAGAGAAAAGAAAAACCTCCCGAAATCATTCGAGAGGCTTCTTCCTAATTGAGATAGGGTACGGGTTCGCTTCCGTTCCAACGGTAAGGCAGCGACTTCACCGGAACGAATGCGGAGCGATCCGTCAACCAGGTGCGCAAATCTTCGTCACCTTGCGGCGTTTTCCCAGACTGATCGATCGCCTGCATAATATCAAAAGCGTAGTTCACATACACATTGCCTTGCTTGTCCATCAGGTAGGACAGAGTTTCTCCAGAGTAGACACTGGTCAATGCCAAGCTGTCGGCCTTAAGCAATGAGAGATCCACCGTATACAGACCTGGATAGACCTCACCCTCAGCCTCGCCCGGGAGTGCATTACTGTGACTTGTACGGTAGCTCAGCACTTTGTGCTGGACGTCGTTCACCTTCTGAACCGTATTTAAATCCATTACTTTGACCGTAGGATCCGTTTCTTCATCGATGACGAGAAAATAGACGCTTCCGCCCTGCTCAAAGGCCGCTGCCGGTAGCTCATCCAAATAACCTTCCCGCTTCAATTGGTTCAAATCGATCTTGTATTTCTCGTATCGGGGAGTATCCTCCCCAGCCGTAATGATCGGCAGAATCGCCTTATCTTCCTGAAAACGGTCAATCGCCCGTTGGACCCGGTCCACGCTCTCAATATAGGAAATCGGACCGCCCTGCTGCCTCTCGCCGCGGTATAAACAGCCTGATAGCAGAGAGGTCGTTAACACCAATATGACAATCAGCGCCGTCGATCTCCAGCAGGTTTGCTTCAAAAAAAGGTACTTCGTCATGTTGAAAATCTCACCTTATCCCCTTCCGTACTTGCCATCACCATAGTTCCTCCTCTTCCCGTTGCCGTTCCAGTTGCTTGCGAATCGCCGCTTTAAGGGGATCCTCAGGCAGCTGAACGACCGCATTCCCCCGGATCTTCGCTTGACAGGCCAGTCGCGTCCCCTGGTCTAGCAGCGGGCCAAGCTTGCGGCGCTCCGCATCGCTCGGAGGAGTTAACGCGTCAGCATGTTCCGCATCGACCTGAACTTTGCACATGAGGCAGCCGGCATTCCCTCCGCATCGCGTCGCTAGATGAATTCTGGCGCTGCGGGCAGCCCTGAGAACCGAGGTGCCGGGCCGGACTTGAACGGTCTTCCCCGAAGGCAGAAACGTAATACGTCCTTCCACGATCTGTTCCTTAAGCCTCCCCGCCGCGATATTCGCGCCATGGCCGGGAGAGCAGCGGGCGATCCAACAACTCCGCCATCCGTCCAACCCAATCCGCCGACCATTCGTTCCGTTTCAGCAGCTCGTCCAATAGCGGCAGATGTCGATCCGGTTCTTTACGCATCATCCCCGCAATCGGCAAATAGCGATCCGGGCGCCCGCGCAAGAGGTTGAACACCAATTCATGGGCTAACGGCATGACCCATAAAGCGCTATCACGAAGCTTCACACGCTGCGCAACCGGCGCCAACACGGCTTCGATCTCCGTCCGATAGAACGCTCCGTTAGTATGGACTTCAAATCCGCCAACGAGCTCAATCGTCGACTCCCCGATCCGATAATGGCTTAACTTGGAGGTATAAATTCCGCTTTGGTCATGACGCGGCTGGTCCGTCGCAAACGACTTGAGCCGCTCGTGCAGCCGATCAGCCGTCACCAGATCTGCATAGACGTCGATATCCCGCGGAACTGTCGCAAGCTCAACGCCCTGGAGCCACAATCCGCAGCTGCCTCCTAGCAGCCAGTTGCCCTCCATTCCGCAGCTTTCAGCCAACTTGCATAGATCTTCGGTTAAATCGGCATAGGCTTTGCTATCTTGTTGTTGCATAGATCTTCCTCTTCTCTTGTTTCAGTGGTGTAGAGGTGCTGTCAAGTAATCGACACAAGCCCGGTCAAAAAGCCCACCAGCATAATAAAAAAGGCGAGGAGCGATAAGATGCCCTTAATCCACCCTTTGGTTTTCGTCCGTGCAAATGTGATCAAAAAGACCGAAACCCCCATGATTAAAACGGCGGCAATCGATAGCCACATCTTCGTCATTGCATCCATCTGTTAAATTCACCTACTATTTTTTGCTTTAATATGATCCATATTATAGCATTATGCAGTCTTTCCGGCTACGCGCTTGCCCAAACTAAACAAAGCCCCACGGCAGACGGCCGCAGAGCTTAAGAGCAATAAGGATCACCTTTTTTATTTTTTTAGCATTAACTTCATTAAGGCTTCCATATTGGACGGATTCATCCCGCTTTTTTTCACGGCGTTCACGATCTCTTGAATCGTGCTTTCCGACACAGGAACTTTCGCCATCGCCGATACTTGCTTAATCAGCTTCCGTAGTTCGGCTTCATTTTGCATTGTGGATGGCTTTACGGTGCTGGCCAGCTTCTTGACCGAACTTTCCGAAATCGCTTTACCCGTCTTCTTGTTGATGGCATTCAAGGCCTCTTTGGATATCTTGCTCACGCTTTCGCCTCCTCCGTTGTCCTCTTCAACCAATGTATGAGAGGGCGGAAGCAAAGGTGATATTCCCCCAACAAAACGGGCTATAGCGGTGTGATCAAAAGCCGTGTCTAGTAACCCCAATTTCAATCAAGGTTCAAAAATCGGCTTTTCAGCACCGAGAAGGTTGGATGAAGCCGGGACTGAGTAGCGGAGCGTAGGCAGACCTACGTGAGCAACGGAAGGCCCGGGTGAATTCAAGATTCGATGTCGAATCGGCTACTGTGAGCACGCTTCGTGATCAAAAGTCGAATTTTTGAATTACCTCTCAGGTGTGCCATTGTTCCCAGGTTTCTAGGGACATGACTTCCATCTCTGTCTTCCGGTCGCGTCCCATGAGTGCTTCGACCGCAGTGCGCGGGTCCAACCCTTCAAACAGCACGTGATAAAGCTGAGCCGCAATTGGCATTTGCACCTGATACTTCTCCGAGATGGCATGGGCCGCTTTGGTTGTACGAATGCCTTCCACAACCATGCCCATCTGGGATAGAACTTCCTCCAACGGTTTGCCTTCCCCTAGCATAAACCCGGCTCGCCAGTTCCGGCTGTGTCGGCTGGTTGCGGTCACGACCAGGTCGCCGATCCCGGCCAGACCGGCAAAGGTAAGCGGGTTCGCTCCCATTTCAACGCCGACCCTCGTAATTTCCGCAAGACCACGGGTCAGTAACGCCGCTTTGGCATTATCTCCGTAACCCAGTCCATCGGACATTCCGGCGCCTAATGCGATGATGTTTTTTAATGCCCCGGCAAGCTCCACGCCTACCATATCCCGGTTCGTGTAGACGCGGAAATACGGGTTCATGAGCAAGTCCTGAGCCTTTTCCGCTTGAGCCTCAACCTGTGAAGCCACGACCACGGTCGTAGGGCAGCGTTTCACCACTTCCTCCGCATGGCTGGGGCCGGACAAGACTACAATCCGACCTTCCTCACAGCCGAGCTCCTCCGCAATCACCGTCGACATCCGCTTCATGCTCTCAATCTCAAAGCCCTTGGTCGCGTGCACAAGCAGCATATCCTCATGCCAGAAGGGCTTCAGCGATCGAGCAACCTCACGGACCGCTGAGGACGGCGCAACCATTACGATTGCTTTCGCGCCGGTCACTGCAGCTTCCAAATCCGTAGTTGCCGTAAGGCGAGGCGACAAGTCCACACCAGGCAAAAAACGTTCATTCCGATGTTTCGTATTGATTTCATCCTGTTGGGCTTCGTTACGTGTCCACAAGGCAACTTCCATGTCTTTGTCGGCGAGCACACTGGCGAGTGCCGTTCCCCAACTGCCCGCCACCAGCACGGCGGCTTTATTAGACAACGCGATCTCCTCCTTTGGATCCCAGCTTATTTTCCTTGCCGTGCACGATCTTCACAATATTCGTGCGATGTCTCCAGAAGGCAAACACACAGATGACCAGACTCGCCCAGAAATAAGGGCCGAATTCGCCAGAGACTGCCAGAAAAATCGGCGTCAAGAAGACGAAGATAAGCGAACCAAGCGAGACGTACCGGGTAATAACAATCGATAATATCGCAATGATCCCCGCGTACAACGCAGGGAAGAAAAACAAGGTCGCCATCACGCCAATCGTGGTGGCAATCCCTTTTCCGCCACGAAAGCGGAAATACAGCGGCCAGTTATGGCCGACGATGGCTGCGATGCCGCACAGCGAGGCGATCCAATCAACGCCGCCGCCCAGCCAGCGGCCGATCCAAACGGCGGCAATCCCCTTAAGCACATCCAGAGCCAGAACGAGAATTGCCGGGCCTTTCCCTAGTACGCGCAGTGTATTCGTAGCCCCCGCATTGCCGCTGCCGTGCTGGCGAATATCGATGCCTTTCAAAGCTTTCGCCAGCACGACGCTGAAGCTAACCGAGCCAAGCAAATAACAAACAATTACAGCTATAACGGGTAAAATCACCTTATTCTCCCCTAACCTTCATCAGACTTGCGCCGCGTAAACAGCCGGATTGGCGTTCCCTCAAAATCAAACGCTGCCCGGATTTTGTTCTCCAGATACCGTTCATAAGAGAAATGCATCAGCTCTGGATCGTTAACAAACACCACGATGGTCGGCGGTTTCACCGCAACCTGCGTGACGTAATTAATTCGCAGGCGCCGCCCTTTGTCTGTAGGCGGAGGATTGATGGCGATCGCATCCGACACAACATCGTTGAGCAGATGGGTCTGCACGCGCTTCGCATGCTGATCCGCGACGTGCTGAACCACCGGCAACAGTTTATGTAAACGCTGCTTCGTTTTAGCCGACAGGAAAACAATCGGAGCATACGTCATAAACAAGAAGTGGTCGCGGATTTTTTGCTCAAATTGGTGCATGGTTTTATCGTCCTTCTCAACCACATCCCATTTATTCACAACGAAAATAGAAGCTTTACCAGCTTCGTAAGCGTATCCCGCGATATGCTTATCCTGCTCGATGATTCCTTCTTCTCCGTTAATCAGAACCAGTACCACATCCGCCCGCTCGATCGCTTTCATGGCGCGCATCACGCTGTACTTCTCCGTCGTTTCATAGACCTTCCCGCGTTTGCGCATCCCTGCGGTATCGATTAGGACGTACCGTTGACCGTCTTTCTCAAACGGCGTATCAATTGCATCACGGGTGGTTCCGGCGATATCGCTGACGATGACTCGCTCTTCCCCGAGGATGGCATTCACCAACGAGGATTTCCCAACGTTTGGACGACCAATCAAAGCAACCCGGATCACGTCATCATCGTATTCGTCATCCGCGAGCTCAGGGAGATTATCTGCGATCGCATCCAGCAAATCACCGATCCCTGTGCCATGGCTGCCCGATACCCCAATCGGCTCACCAAAGCCGAGGTTATAGAACTCATAAATATTGTCGATCCGGCCGATGTTATCCACCTTATTCACCGCGACAATAACCGGTTTGCCTGACCGGTACAACAAGTTGGCGACCTCCTCGTCCGAAGAAGTCACGCCAGCCTTGGCGTCACACATAAATACAATGACATCGGCTTCCTCGATTGCGAGTTCGGCCTGCATCCGGATCGATTTGAGGATGGGTTCCTGGTCGTCGAGCTCAATCCCCCCCGTATCGATGATGCTGAACGGTTTTCCGTTCCATTCCGACGCGCCATATATCCGGTCGCGCGTAATCCCGGGCTTATCTTCCACGATTGCCAGGCGGTCTCCGATTATCCGGTTAAATATCGTGGATTTCCCCACATTCGGCCGCCCAACGATAGCCACAACGGGTCTTGCCATTGACATCCCTCCTAATACTTATTTTTGGATTTTCAAAATTGAATCGATACGCTATATAGGATAGGCTTCACACGTTTATTTGCAGATACACGTAAATCATCATAGCAAAAAAAAGAAAGCTTGGCTAACGGTCAACAACAAAAACGGCGAACCCGCTTCTTCAGGGTCCGCCGATGTTCGAGCCACTAAAACCTGATTATTTCAGTTTGCTGAGTTTGTCGCCAAAGCGTTCGCCCAGCGTGATGCTCAAGCCTTGATTGCTCAGCGATACGTTAGGGTTGTCGCCCAGGTCTTCTTTTCTCACGCTGCTGCCTTTGGAAGGTCTTTCACTCTTCGGTGCAGGAGCCGGAGCTTCTTCCGTTTCTTTAATGCTGAGGCTTACCCGTTTCTCGCTAGGGTTCACGTCCAGCACTTTCACCTGTACCGTTTGTCCTTCTTTCAGCACTTCATGCGGAGTTCCGATATGCTTATGCGAAATTTGAGAGATATGAACGAGTCCTTCTACCCCCGGTGCGATTTCAACGAAGGCACCAAAGTTCACCAATCGTTTAACTTCGCCCGTTACAATGTCACCGGTGTGGAATTTCTCAGCCGCTGTATCCCAAGGACCTGGTTGTGCTGCCTTGATC
The DNA here is from genome assembly GCF_000518465.1 of Paenibacillus sp. J14. Taxonomy (NCBI): domain Bacteria; kingdom Bacillati; phylum Bacillota; class Bacilli; order Caryophanales; family Paenibacillaceae; genus Paenibacillus; species Paenibacillus sp. J14. The sequence continues at coordinate 10,243 of NZ_JADQ01000014.1, forward strand.
GAAAGGCTGATTTTGCCTTTTTCCGGATCAACTTTGAGCACTTTCACCTTCACTTTGTCGCCTTCGGACAGGACGTCAGCAGGTTTGTCAACATGGTTCCATGCGATTTCGGATACGTGTACCAATCCGTCAACGCCGCCTACGTCAACAAATGCACCAAACTGAGTCAAGCGTTGAACCGTGCCTTCCAGCACTTGCCCTTCTTTCAATTCAGCCATCACTTTTTGCTTGTTCGCTTCGAACTCTTCATCAAGTACATCCTTTTGAGAGAGGATCACTTTGTTGTTCTCGCGATCAAGTTCTTTCACTTTGACGCGCAGCGTGCGGCCTTTGTAGTCGCTGAAGTCTTCAACGAAGTGACGTTCTACCATCGATGCCGGAATGAAGCCGCGCACGCCTACGTCAGCGACAATTCCGCCTTTGACGACGTCGGCAACCGTAACTTCGAATACTTCGCCGTTCTGGAACTTCTTCTCCAGCTCTTCCCAAGCGTTCTCGCTGTCGATCGCACGTTTGGAGAGCACCAGGCGTTCCTTCTCGTCGTCGATGCTGACCACTTTCGTTTCTACTTCTTGGCCTACTTGCACAGCATCCGCCGCATTGTCGAGATGTACGGAGGACAGCTCGCGAATAGGAATTACACCGTCATATTTATATCCAATGCTTACATAAGCTTGGTTATCTTCGATTTTGACGATCGTTCCTTTGACGGTGTCCCCTTTTTTCAAAGAGACGATTTGCTCCATTTCATCTTGGCTAGCGACTTCCGCTGCCTCTTGAACATTTTTTGTTTCTTCCGACATGTCAATAACCTCCTCAATTCAAAAACCCATTTATTTAAACCCGCTCTAAAGGTTGTTCAAAAAGCCAGCTTTCGATCGCTAAGTAAAAAATTGACTTTTTGAGCTTCCACTTGTAGCGAAGTTCAAAACAATCCATTAAGGTATAGCTTCCCAAATGTGATAAGCCTTCATGCATCTCATCTGGTAAAGGCATGAAAAATTAACGTTTCTTCAGTTCGGCAATGCTGGCCATGATCTTCTCCGTGGCTCGCTCGGCTGCGTCCGGTCCGCCATTCTCCTTGAACTCCGTCAGATCCACCGGCGGTCCGTAGACGACACGCATCTTCCGAAACAATTTATAAGTGCCAATAATCGCCACCGGAATCACTGCTGCGTCACTACGAAGCGCGAACGTTGCCGCACCTTTCTTGCCAATCACATTGGCTTCGGCGTCTTTCACCCGACGGCCTTCCGGGAAGATCCCAATAACGTGGCCGTTACGGAGCAAGTTCAGCGCAGTTTTGATCGATTCTTTGCTTACGCCTCCCCGCTTCACAGGAAAAGCGCCTAGCTGTCGAATCAGCCAACTGAAGCCGAAAATGTTGAACAATTCCTGCTTGGCCATAAAATGCACCTTGCGTTCCACCATAATGCCGATGGTCGGCGGATCAAGCAAAGTTATATGGTTGGAGCACAAGAGCACTCCGCCCTCTTTGGGAATATGCTCTAAGCCGCTTACCTCTAAGCGATACAACAGCTTGTAGAGGACGCGAAGCACACTGCGACAAAAACGATAGATCATCCAGGCTCAACTCTCACTTCCATAAGTTCTGCACATGGCGATGATGTGATCGGCCACTTCATCCAAGGACATCTGCGTCGTATCCAGCAGTCGAGCATCTTCTGCCTGCCGCAGCGGAGAAACCTCCCGCTCCCGATCCAGCCGATCTCGCTCTTCAATCGATCGCACAAGTTCATCGAAGGAGATCTTGTCCTGCTCCTTCATTTCCTTGTAACGCCGACGTGCCCGTTCCTCAACGCTCGCGGTCATGAACACTTTCACTTCCGCATCAGGTAATACGCAAGTGCCGATATCACGTCCGTCCATGACGACGCCTTTGCGCAAAGCCATTTGCCGCTGCAATGAGACAAGCCGATCGCGCAGCCCCTCGATTTGCGCATATCGAGACACTTGGGCATTGACGGCTAACGAGCGAATCTCTTCCGTGACGTCACTACCGTTCACCCGGACCTGTTGCCCCTGTTCTCCAGGCAGCAATTCGATATTCAAATCAGGTAAATGCTGCAGCACTTTGTCCACTTCATCTGGTCCGATCCCTAGCTGCAGAAAATACCAAGTTGCCGCCCGGTACATCGCCCCGGTATCAACGTAGACATAATGTAGTCTACCAGCAACCATACGAGCAATCGTACTTTTCCCTGCCCCCGCAGGACCGTCGATGGCGATGTTGATTTTGTCGTGGGTTGTTGACGTCTCGCTTGCCAAAGGGGCATTCCTCCTCAAAAACAAATCCTCAAGAAAAAAGCAGGCATTGCCTGCGACGTGAAAATTATACCACAGATAACAAAGGGATGCAAAAGAAACGCGCCTGCTTTTCCCGATCAATTCCTTTGTTCTCTGTGGATGGGCACCCCTTCATATTTGTCTGCTGAGGCTAGTACATATCGCAATTCTGGAATCCGCAGCAAGAGTTGAAATAAACATAATGCTGCCAATAAAACCAGTAAACTCCGTTTGATCCATCTTTCTGCCTTGTCCGAGAATGACAAAAACAGCTCGGTGTAAATTTCGTCGTCTTTCGCTTTTTTCATTTCGATTTCCTCCCTGGCAGCACACAAACATAGATCGATTTCAAAGCGTTCATGTATAGCTTATCCATATTGGGAAATCAGAAATACGTTTATACAAGGAGAAACTCAGCGATTTTTAAAATCAAACTGCCGCTCGAAGCAATATCGTATCAGCTTTTGCCGCTCAAGGTCCGAAATGCTTACGAATTTCAGCATGACAATCGTGCGCCCGGTCTCCAGCTTCTTCATTCGAACAATTTCCGCTTCAAAAGGCACATGGTCGATCGTACCGTTCTTGAACGGGATGAGCAGCCAGCAGAAGAGATGATCCCCCTGAGCCAGCTTAAATTCGTTGCTGCAGCTGAAAGAGACTCCTCCTCCGCCAACATCCTCCGTATATGTAACAAAGCGCACGCCGTCCTTCATAAGCACAGCGATTTCTAATTGTGCGACCACTCTCAAAAAATTGCGCCGTTGGATTTTCGTAATCGTTTCTGGGTCAGGCTTGCGAATTCGCACTAATTGAACAACGTCGTCGGCAAACCCGAGCACGTATGTACTAAAGTAATTTTTCACTCCGTTTTCCGTCAGGAAATACACGGATAATTCGTCCCCGATGTACAGCTTTTTGATGCGTCCGCTCCCGGTCTCGATCGGTACTTCGATCAAAAACGATTCTTCTTCCACGTCCGCGATCCGTGATTTACATTCCTTCTCATCGTTTGGCTTCTCCGCCGAAGCGACTTGAATGTATACGAGATCGTTCACTTTAGGAAACAAGGTTGCCACCGTCCTATGTCATGGTTGTACTACTATGCTAATGATTATAGCACGGCGCGAGGCGGCTGGACTTAATTAATTCGTTAAAAAAAGCAAAAAGGAATCTTCCGGACAACCGGAACATTCCTTTGAAGCTGCTGCACAGAGCATCAAGAAGACTTCGTTTCTCCTTGATTGTTGCGGGTGCGAATCTCTTCGATGATCTCTTCATTGCCGTTCTCGGCATTGATGAAAATTTTGTACTGCGATCCGTTAATTGAACCGCCAAATTCGTAAGTTAGCACCTTCTCTGACTGCTCGTTCTCGATGAGCGCAAGACGATGATATTTCTCCTTATACTCCGGATTCAAAAATTTACGCGCTTGCTGCAAGGTCAGTTTCGGTTTTCCGACCTTTTCCCGGCTTTCACGTTCATACACGTAGTCACTGGCCTGCATCCCGGTCACTTGCCCGTTATCCAGGGCAACACGGATCGTAATTTTCTCCGGATAAATCAGCACATCGTCTTGCTTGCTGACGAACGTGAAGTTTCCTTCATTATCGAACTCATCATAAGAAACGGCCGCTAGCCCTGGATACCCTTTGTTTTCCAAAAATTCTTTAGCCCGCTGTTTTGCGGTACTTACGTCCACGGCTTTCGGTCCAATTGGGCGATGGTATACATAGGAGATTAGATGACCGCCATTACGGGTAAAATCAAGCGACCAAGACTCGTCACCTTTTTTATTCTTCAGGTTAGCCGTATAGGAAGCCCACTCCGTTCCTTTCCCGTTCTCTACGACTTGGATGTTCTCTTGGCTTTGTACGCCCGTAAACTTCGCAGCTTTACGTTTAATTTCCTCAACGGTGATCGGACGTCCGCCCAGCTTCTTCACCGAACGTTTATTGTACATGCTGGAGATGGACGGTCCCCAATCCAGCTCAGGGTATTCGCCAACCTTTTTATCTACGGTTTTGAAGCCATCGATGATCGTATTGTCCCTCGGTTCTTTCTCACTCGCCAGCGCCGTCTCGACGTCCATCCAGCGCAGGCGATTCGCGATAACCTTGTTCTGTACGCCTTGCAAGTCTTGAGCGATTTGCGCCGAACTTTTGTACAGTTCTTTTAGATTTTTCATCTCATTTTCGGTTAGAGGTTGTTTCGTCAAATCGCGAATCGCAGTCTGATACGAGAACTTCGCGATCCGAGATAGAAACTCTTCCGTCTTATTAAACGGGAGCAAGGTTAACGGAAGCTGGTTAATTTCGTTCTGCGCCTCGCTCGTGATGCGCCATACATTCACCAGCCCTTTACGTTGGGCACCGGTGGAGGCCGAGTTTACCGCCAAGGTGTTGCCCAATTCCGTATGCAGCTTGTCCACGTGATACGACAAATCATGGAACGCCCGCTGATATTGGTTTTCCGCCTTGATCAGAATCGAGTTTTTCTCCTGGTTCTCCTGATACCCCCACACCAGGGCGCCGATCAACAGCACAGCGGTCACCGGGAACAGAATCGCACTCAGTCGTTTGTACATTGGGCTTAGCTCTCTCCCTTCTTCAACTAGGTTGGGATTAGTGTGACAAGAAGGAAAGAACTTTATGCATTAGAATAAGGTAGTTCAAAAACTGTCTTCCGATCACGAAGCCTATGCTTTGGAGCCTATTCGGCATCGGATCTTGGATTCACCCGGGCTCTCCGCTGCTCACGTAGCCTCCGGCTACGCTCCGCTGCTCGATCCCTAGCTTCATCCAACCTCCTCGGTGCTCGAAACCCACTTTTTCAACCTCTATTTGGAGCGGTAGTTCAAAAACTGTCTTACGATCACGAAGCCTATGCTTTGGAGCCTATTCGACGTCGGATGTTGGATTCACCCGGGCTCTCCGCTGCTCACGTAGCCTCCGGCTACGCTCCGCTGCTCAAACCCACTAATTGAACCTCTATTTAGAACGGTAGTTCAAAAAGATATCTCCCATTCACGCCTAGTCGATGTCTGATTTTGAGTACAGCCGGTTCCTTACTGTATCGCTTCTTCTTCGATCTCAAAGTCATGCTGATTATTACATAGGCATTGCTTAAAGCCGGTTTCAATATGGTCGCGCTCTTTTTTGCCGCGTAACACAAACCGCTCGCCGCACGCTTTACAAGTAATTCGCACCTTGACGCGCACGAAAAAGGCACCCCTTTCTAACGATCCTGCAGCCTACCTTGGCGTAGACATGCGAATGTTAGAATCAGGATGCCCTAATCTAAAGCAAATTAATCTTGCCCCTTCGCCCCCGGCGTTAAACGGAACGGGGAACGGTTGTTGGCCCGATACATCTTCCCGAGCCCTCCATACCAGAGGAAAGCCATGAGGGGGACGATAAACCAAATCCAATACTGCGTCGTATTGTTAAGAATCCAATCGTATACCCCATGCCAGAATAGCGGGAAAGCTAACGAAAAAATCAGGAACTTTCGAGATTGCCCGCCGCTCGAGAATTTAGCCCGCCCCAGATAGTACCCCATCATCACGCCGAACATCGCATGGCCCGATACGGGGAGCAGAGCTCGAACGAGCATGGTGCCAATCGAAGCGTGACTCGCAAAAGCGTACAATACATTCTCAACCGTTGCGAATCCCAATGAAATGGCCGCCGCATATAATATTCCATCATACGGCTCATCAAATTCGGTATGGTTGTAAATCATATGAAACAATACGAACCACTTCAGCACTTCCTCCACACCGGCCGAAATGCCAAAAGCTGTAACCAGCGGTCCTTCACCCAGCCACATCGTTAACCCTCGCTGGATGATCAGGACCGGCAATACGATCAAGAAACCAAGCAAAAACACCTTGATGACCATATGCAGCGGTTCCGCATCATACTTGTCCTTGAGATAAAAATACGTAAGCAGTGCAATCCCGGGAGCAACCGCTGCGCTTAAAATCGAGAAAAAGAGCAACGGTTATCCCCCCTTATTGGCTGCTTCCGTTCTTTGTCTCTCTCTCTTCTGATTTGACATGGGTCTGCCTTCATACGAGACGTCATCAATCCTGGCGTTTGAAGTGGTTGCAAATCGTATCCACCGCATGATCAGCCATGATTAATTGCCCGTACTCCTCCAGCATCGCCGTCGTTACGGATGTCGCTTCGCCGAATTCAGCTAATACTGCGATCAGAGCAGGATGTTTGCCATCCTCAATTTCCTCCGGCTCCAGCTGAAGAACCCATTTCCCATTATATTTATACAGTCTGCCGGCTTCGTGAAGCATCGACTTCAGCACGTGTGCCGCTTCGATTACATTCTCGAAATCGTCAAAGGAATACAGAATCGTATCGCTTTGCTCCAGCGTAACTTCCATCTCATAAACTTCTTCCGGCAGTTCATCCTCATAAGGCGAGCCGATCCCATGTTGATGGTGATCGTATTTGCCGCGCGTAACGATGACGACCATTCCTTGTGCAGGAAGGGCGAACACTTCCACAGCCAATGGCCCAGTGGCGTCAAAGCCCACTTCATTATAAGCCTGATCCATCATTTCAGTGAACAGGTCATGGACTTTGGGAATCTCCTGCCACATGTCCTCTTTCTGTATACCGCGTTCGCTTAAATCGTCAAACGTGAGGAAAATCCGTATCTTATCCTGGCCTAGTCTTTCTATCTTCATACAGGATCCTCCTCTCTCTATACGTTGTTATAAAACAGATTATGAAACCTGCTGTCAAGTGTGCTGAAAATGGTTCTTTGTATGTATGTTATCACTTATTTTATCTAAATGCACGCTTTAAAATAGAACAAAAAAGAATCATTTTCTGCTGCCCTGTCAAGGGGGCAGAAAATGACTCTTGGAATGGGGGTTTGAGCCGAATTACAACCCTGGAATCGGGGTTTTCGCCTCTTTGAGAATGTTCTCAACTTCACGGCGCACATCCGGATCGCCTTTAATGAAGTCGGTCAGCTGCTTCAGACTGTATTCCTTCGAATGATTCGAACCGGACGTTGATACCGTGCCGGAACTGGGATACACCTGGGCGTTGTCTGCCCCTTTAGCCTTTGTGACAGATGCAGACCCTGTATCCTCTGTTTTCAGCGCTGCTGAAATATCTTCGGTAGGGCTGTCGTTACGCTTCGAGGTCATCCCTGCAAACTTCAGGGCCGAGCCTGCACCGCTCATCACGGACATCAGGCTTTGCTTCCGTCGCGAAGCCCACATCGCGGCGAAGACACCAACCAATAAACCGCCTAAAAATGAGGAAGATTTCACGTAAAAAACCTCCTTGGTTATGTTAAAATCATCTGTAGTGTTCGCGGATTTCCTTGAACTCATGCGGCATAAATACAGGAAAGTGAGTTGACTTCTTTGCTCCACAAGAAACTCCTGCTCATCGCCGCCGCTTGTCTTATTCTTAGCTCATGCGGCCAAACTGATGCAACCATGACACCAACCACATCTAACCAAAACACCAACGCTTCTTCCGAAGTAACCGCACCGGATGACACCAACGATGGCACCAATGAATTCGGTCAGGTAGACCTACAGCCTGAGGACTCTTCACCTTCAGATGATGAGCCAACCTCAACCGAAACGGCTGCCCCTCCCCTGCAGTACCACATTAATAAGGCATATAACGTAGTGCCAAATGACGACACCGTGAACAAGAAGGTGGTTCTCCTGACGTTTGACGACGGACCGAAGGAGAAGGAAATGATTGATGGACTGATCGATACGTTGGATAAACACCAGGCCAAAGCGATCTTTTTCGTTAACGGATATCGGGTTAAAGCCCATCCCGAGCTGCTGCAGCTGATCCATGAGCGCGGGCAGATCATCGGCAACCACAGCTGGGATCACATCGATTTAAAGAAAGAGTCCGCTGCGAATATGCGCAAGCAAATTGAAGATGTGCAAAGTATCGTAAAGGAAACGATTGGCGAAGCCCCGCGTTTCTTCCGTCCTCCCTTCGGTTCAGGGAACGATACAACGCATCAAATCGCAGACGACAATGAGCTCATCTACATGACTTGGTCCAACGGATCTCTTGACTGGGACAGCAAAAACAAAAACAAGCCCGAGGCGGTCATCGCCAATGTGCTCGAACAGCTTCACGCTGGAAGCAATATCTTGATGCACGAGCTTCCTTGGACTGTTTTGGCATTGGATGAATTGCTCACCCAACTGAAACAGAAAGGGTACGGCTTCGTTGACCCTCGAACTATCGGACCGGCTCCTGAACCTACGGATGCCGAATCATCAAAATAATTTTGAATCCAAAAAAAACCGTCAGGAGATTTCCTGACGGTTTTAATGTTGCAACCTGTTTTTATAATCCATGGCTTTTTCCCCACGGCGAATCGCTTAAGCCCCACCATAACAGATAAATCAAAATAATAACAAAAGCATAAAGAAGCGAATTATAAAACCACCGGGTCATTTTAACACGTTGTGACGGATATAACTCCTTGCGCGTAGGCAGCTTAGCCAAATCGGGTTCTTCTTCCAGCATGGTTGATTCCCCAAAATGGTCGAGTTCACTCCGAGGTGGAGAACCCTTCGTTGAATGGGATGGTCGCTGAACCGGCTCTTTAAGTTTCGCCAATGCTGCAACCGCCGCAGACTCAAACTTATTATCATCCGCCGCAACCGTCTTGGGAGATGTCGGCTCCGTTGCCGCTGGCAGCGTCTCCGTCCCTTGCCGAACCGGCTCCTCCGATTTACGCGGAATCAGCAGCCGAACCATCGTCTCATCGCCAATGACCGGCTTCTTCTTAACAGGTGTTGCGTAACGCTCCTCATCCGCGATCAGGGGAAACGGCTCCACCTTTAAGCTGCTCCGGGATCGGACAGCGGCATACGTCGGTTCGGCATTCACCGCCGCAGGTTCCTGCTTGAATTCAGCCGCCGCCATCCCGGAGGCCAGATTCCGCGATTGTATGGAAGCACTTTGTTTCGTTCGATTTTGCTGACCATATCGGTCCAATCGGCTTAAATGCTCGTTCATGACTCCCTCCGAAATTTAATCACCAGGCCTGATACGAGATCGATCAAAAAGTGACATAAGATCGGCGCCCAAAGCGTTCCCGTTTGAACATATATAAATCCGAGGCCGTAGCTGCTTGCAAACACCCATGCCGTCGGAATCCAATGCCGAAGATACCGGACATGGATCGCTGCAAACAGGATGCTCGTCCAATACGGACCCAGCCCATACTGGATTGCCCCACGGAACAATAGCTCCTCGCAGACGGCAACAACCGCCGATATCACGACGATATGCCAAATTGGTCGATGACGGAAGAGCAGGGAATTAATGCCCCCATCATCCATACTTTCTTCCGAGATGAACCGGGACAAGAGCATATCCGCCCCGAACATCACCGCAGCAAATCCTGCTCCCCAGTACACAAATTCGACACTATTCGGAAATTGGAACAGGTGAAATGGGTTTCTTTTCTGAAATAACAAGATCACAAGACCGATAAGTAATGTAAGCCCTTGCGTGAGATATAAATTAATGAGCAACAATCGATCATTTAACTGACCGGGGTCGACTTTTTGTATTTTTACATCGCGCAATTTGAACTTTTTCATAGTTTTTGTCAAACCCTGTCCTTTATAATATTTTAACGCATTCAAACCAATATAGTAAGGAGCATAAGTATGATTCGGAAAAATAACACCAAATTTGAGATGCTGTTCTCGCTCGGATTTCTCGCCTTGCTGATTACTGCGTTTGGGACGTTCTTTCTTGGACTTAATCTTGGCATCGACAAGACGGAAGCCAAATACGCGAATCTCAAAGCGATCACGATTCGAGAGGAAAACGAAACCTCCTACCAGCAACAGGATTTGGTCACATTCTACTATGTGGTTTTTCAGCCGTATCAGCAATTTAAAGAAAATTACCTCACTCTGATCGAAAACATCACCCACAGTTCCAAGCCGGTATCATCGGATAAGCTGAAAGATATCCGAGATAATGCTAAAGCCAGCTATGAGCAAATTGCTGTACATTCTATTGCCGACTCCTCCCCGTTGCTCAAGGAGGCCCAAACGGACTATTTAAAGAGCCTGAAGCTGTTTGAGGAAAGCATGGACCAGATCAAATCTAAGGCAGGAAACAAGAAAGGCATGGAGCTTGCCAAAATCGTCAATCAAGATGAGTTCACGGTGAACGCCAAAAAGTACGGGCTGCAGGCGCAAAAGAAATATTATGCCTCGATGCTGAAATGGACCGCTAAAACCAAAAACGGCGTTTCTGCTGACTATACATACAAAGAGAACATCGGAACTAAAGAATGGTCCGGTTATACGCTTGCGGTAAAAAACAAAGCCGTCACCGATATGATGGTGAACGAGCAGCTTTATGTATCCTATTTGCCGCAGGACTTCACGGCCAAGATTGATCAGTTAATCAGCAGCGGAAAAGCTGAGGCGCTTCAATTGAACTCCATCGGCTCTATTGTTAAGGTTTTAATTGAAACGGATGCCGTGAAGAGCAAAGAATTTGTAAAATGGAAGTCAACGTATTACGCCTCCGAATCGTTGCCGGAGTTGCCGTTCTTTGCGGAGTACTAAGCTCTTTCGCTGTCCGCCGTTAAAAGACGCTTTTCGACATTAGTAAAATCATAACCAAAATTTTAGAGGGATTCAAGTTTGGGCAAAATCCGAACGACAAACACCTAACTTTGTAAAAATGTTCAGGTTAGTGTTGACACTTTGCCAAGGCCCGTGTTACATTATGAAAAATTACATCTCATGAAACACTTTGAAGGAAAGAAGCCTTCGGAAAGCTTCCAGAGAGTCGGTGGTGCTGCAAACCGGCAGCGGAACGAATGGCTTTAGCGCTCCTGAGTCGCTGCGTCGAAATGAAAGTAGGCGTAGCCGGTGAACCCGTTATCGTTCTTGTCAGCAATGACAACTGAGGCTGCTTTCTGCGAAGGGGCAGCGAATTAGGGTGGTACCACGAATAACTCTCGTCCCTTACTACGGAAGTAGTGTGCGGATTGAGAGTTTTTGATTTATTTAGCGACGCCAACTGCCTCCCAGGCGTCCTTGGTACCTTAGTTCTTTGGTGCGGTAATCGGACACAGCGTCAATGAAGAAACTCAACTTAACCACATCAGCTTATGCTTCCGAAGATAGCCACACTTGCTGTCTTTCAAGGAGGCCTTGCTATATAAAACTTTTAGGAGGGTCAAATCAACATGTTTAAAGTTTTAGTATCGGATCCGATCAGCGACTTGGGGATTCAGCAGCTGATGGATGCAGCCGACGTTGAGGTCGATAAGAAGCCAGGTCTCAGCGAAGATGAATTGGTGCAGATTATTCCGCAATATGACGGTCTCCTGGTCCGCAGCCAAACGAAAGTCACCGAGAAAATCATGGAAGCCGGAACCCGCTTGAAAGTTATCGGCCGTGCTGGGGTTGGGGTCGACAACATCGATCTGGAAGCGGCGACGAAACGCGGAATTATTGTCATTAATGCTCCGGACGGCAATACGATTACGACTTGTGAACATGCCTTTGCCATGATGATGGCGCTGGCCCGTCATATTCCGCAAGCCTATGCGAAGACGATCAAAGGCGAATGGGATCGCAAATTCCTTGGCGTCGAGCTGCGCAACAAAACGCTGGGCGTGTTGGGCATGGGCCGGATCGGCAGCGAGGTTGCGAAGCGCGCCAAAGCATTTGGCATGGACATTCTCGGCTATGACCCTTTCCTTACTGAAGATCGGGCGGAGAAGCTGGGCGTGAAGCTAGCGACGGTAGACGAAATCATCCGGAATGCGGATTTCATTACTGTGCATACACCGCTCACACCAGAGACGAAGCATATGATTGCCCGTCCGCAATTTGAAGTGATGAAGAAAGGTATGCGCATCATCAACTGCGCCCGCGGCGGTATCATTGATGAATTGGCGCTGGTGGAAGCCATTGATCAAGGCATCGTAGCTGGGGCTGCCTTCGACGTATTTGAGAAAGAGCCGCCGGAAGCGGATCATCCGTTCCTTCATCATCCGAAGATCATCGTGACGCCGCACCTTGGCGCTTCTACCGTAGAAGCTCAAGAGAACGTGGCCATCGACGTGTCCGAGCAAGTGCTTCATATCCTGCGCAACGAACCGTTTAAAAATGCGGTGAATATGCCGCCGGTTGCAGCCAGCGTCATGAACAAGCTGCAGCCTTACTTCGGGCTCGGTGAGAAAATTGGGGTCTTCCTGTCCCAGCTGAACAATCAGGCTGTCAAAGAAATCCATGTGGATTATGCTGGTGACCTGGCGGAAGTGGATACGCAGCCGCTGACTCGCTACATTATCAAAGGCGTGCTGTCCCGTCATTTCGGCAACGACGTGAATATCGTTAACTCGATGCACCTCGCGAAGGTCCGTGACATTAACGTCGTGGTTTCGCAAGCCTCGGCTACAAAGGGCTTCACCAATCTGATTTCCGTGACCCTCAAGGCTCAGGACGGAACGGAGCGCCGGGTCGCTGGTACACTGCTGAACGGTTACGGTGCACGGATTGTCCAAATCGACAAGTTCCCGGTTGACGTCGCGCCAGAAGGCCACCTCATCTTCATCTCGCACAACGACAAACCAGGGATCATCGGGCATGTGGGTACCTTGCTTGGGAAGAACGAGGTGAACATCGCCTCCATGCAGGTTGGACGTAAACTGGTTGGCGGTGAAGCGATCATGGTACTGACTGTGGATAAAACCGTGACGAAGGAAGTTCTGGACGATTTGACGAAGCTTCCGGAAATCAATAAAGCCCAGCATATCATTTTCGCGTAACGCCTCGAAACACGAGATCACGAATATTCATTCCGCCGTCAAATCAATCATTGTTCCACGATGAACAAGATTTATCTGCGGCATTCAACAAAAAAACATCCTTCTTCGCGAAGGATGTTTTTTTGTGATTACGTAGATTGTCCCGATTCGACAGGAAGCAAGAAGTGAAATACGGTGCCCTTGCCAATTTCACTATCGGCCCAAATAGAACCTTGATGAGCTGCGATGATATTTTTGACGATCGAAAGACCTAATCCCGTCCCGCCATTCTCACCGCGAACCCGTGCTTTGTCGGCTTTGTAGAAGCGGTCGAAGATATACCGTAAATCTTCGCTCGGAATGCCTACACCGGTATCCGATACGGCGACGTGAAGCTGCTTGCCCATTTCGCCGGTTTCCATGGAAGCCTTGACCGTCACCTTCCCTCCTTCCGGCGTATGCCGGAAAGCATTGTCCAGCAAATTGGTCAGCACCTGTTCTAAACGGTCTTCATCGGCTTGCAGCTGCAGCTCCCCGTCTTCCAGCTCCAACACAAGCTCAACCCCGTTATCCTTGGCTCGGACCTGAAATTTGCGGTCCACCCTCTCTGCCAACTCACGAAAGTCGACCCTGCGCATAACCATATCCGTATGACCTGCCTCCATCCGAGCCAGGTCTAACAAATCACGAACGAGCCGTCCCATCCGCAGGGACTCGTCATAAATAACTTGGGCGAGCTCCGCGCTCTCTTCCGGCGAAGAAGCCATGCCGTCAAGCAGCGCTTCACTGTACCCTTGCATCATCGAGAGCGGGGTCCGAATTTCATGAGACACGTTCGCCACGAAATCGCGGCGCATCTTCTCCAAGTTCACTTCTTCGGTTACATCCCGAAGTACGGCAACGGCTCCGCGAACCTCACCGTCTGAGGACAGCGGCGCCATATGTACGGACCATACCCCTTTCATAACGTGGACGTTCATCTTCTGGTCGCTCTCTTGATCAAGCAAACGACGGAATAACGGAAAGAGCGGCTTCGGTACCATCTGTTTTTCGTTAGCAGAGGCAGGTATATCTTCCTCGCTCTCCTCTGTCAGATCTCCCCAAAGCTGTAATAACCGATCACCCGGCGGGTTGGTCAAAATGACAGCACCCTCGCGGTCCAATGTAATTACCGCATCATTCATGCTTCTAAGCACGCTGGAAAGATGTTCCTTCTCGTGCTTTAAGCTGCGGATCGTATTTTCCAGTTCTTCCGCCATATGGTTAAACGTGATGGCAAGCTCACCGATTTCATCACTCGTGCGCAGAGACAGACGCGTGTCGTATTTGCCTTTGCGCACCGAATCCGCAGCCCGAATCAGCTGCTGCATCGGCTGTGTAATCTTCGTGAACAGAAACAAAGCAAAAAACGTTGTGAGCGAAAACCCGATCATTGCGACGATCACAAATAACCGTTTGACCGCTCCGGAGTTTGTAAAGTTCGTATCGATGTAAGGCAGCAGGAACAGTCCCATTAACATCAGGACGCAAGCTACCAAGCAAATAATCGTAATCCACAGCTTACCAACGAGCGTTCTCCAGAAGTTCACTTACTTTGGAACCTCCAGCTTGTATCCGACGCCCCATACGGTCGTGATCATCGCAGCGGACTCCGGCGACACCTTGTTCAACTTCTCCCGAAGCCGTTTCACATGGGTATCCACCGTACGCAAATCACCGAAAAACTCGTAGTTCCATACATCCTTCAGTAACTCTTCCCGGGAAAACACCTTATCCGGCGAAACAGCCAGATAATGCAGCAGTTCATACTCCTTGGGAGTCAAGCTGACCTCCTGCCCGTTAGCAGTTACCCGATGGGCATCATGTTCAATCACGAGATGAGGGAACACAATATTGTTGCTAGTTCCGCTTTCCTTCGTCAAATAAGCCGTAGCGGAAGCACGGCGCATGATCGCTTTGACCCGATAGATGACCTCGCGTGGGCTGAACGGCTTCACGACGTAATCGTCCGCTCCAACTTCAAAGCCCTGTACACGGTTAATTTCCTCTCCCTTGGCCGTCAGCATCAGTACCGGTGTTGCTTTAACTTGTCTCAATCGATTACAGACCTCGACGCCGTCAATCCCCGGAAGCATGACGTCGAGCAAGATCAAACCATAGTCGTTGGAAGTCGCCAACTTCAGGGCAGTCTCTCCATCCTCGGCTTCATCGATTTCGTAGCCTTCTTTTTCCAAGTACATCTTTAGCAGCCGGCGAATCCGCTCCTCGTCATCGACTACCAGAATGCGGTTTGCTTGATCTGACATTTTAACAACAACCCCTTCATCATCTTACCCAATCAGTTGAGCAGTCCATATGGTATTATTGCCTGAGTTAATCAGTACCCGCGTAAGAGTGCAGCCCCGCTATGATCAGATTTACCCCAACCAGCGTAAACATCACCACAAGAAATCCAAGTACAGCCAGCCACGAAGACTTGCGTCCCTGGAAGCCGCGCGATAAGCGCAAGTGGAGGTAAGCACTGTAAAATAGCCAGGTAATCAGCGCCCATACTTCCTTCGGATCCCAACCCCAGAATCTGCCCCAAGCCTGCTGCGCCCAGATCATGGCAAATATGAGCGCCCCCAGCGTAAAGATGGGAAATCCGATCGCAATTGCCCGGTAACTGATCTCATCCAAATCATCTGGGTCGATGCCCCGTACTGCAGGAGATAACGCGGTGCCAAGCGGTTTACGCAAGATTAACCGGAGCAGCAAATAAAGCACGATACCTGTTAGTATTGCCCAAATTATTGTATTCAGTTTACGGCCGGCCGTTTCCCCTCTCATCCAGGAAGGTGCATCAAACAAAGGCTTCTTCATCCCCAGGAACGGCTGAATGTGCTCCGGCTCACTTTGATGCGGACCAACGATCGGTGGCAGATTATAAACTTCTTTATCTTCTATTGTACTATTCTGCTCCACTTGGGTGTCAATCGTTGTCTGATTTTGTACGAACACAGCTTCATATCCGGCTGCCCGGAAGGCAAAGACGGAAACAATGAAGCCCAATACTATAATAATAGAAAAAAGCGTAAATTCAACCCACCATTTTTGACGGCGGCCTGCCTTGTCCGTCGCCTTAAAATCAACGGCCCGCAGCAGGTACATCAACCCGGCCACAAAACCAACGGCGAAGAACGCCTCGCCGGTAGCCGCCAGCGTCACGTGGATATAAAGCCAAATGGAACGCAGCGATGGAATCAACGGCTGAACGTCCCGCGGGAATACCGCAGCGTACGCCATAATAATAATCGCCAGCGGGAGGGCGAACATTCCCAGTAATATTTTGCGATAAATGATAAAAACGATGGTGAAAGCCACCATAATCATCATAGACAAAAACGTCATAAATTCGTACATATTGCTGACGGGTACATGTCCGCTGTACGCCCAGCGGGTTCCGCAATAGACAAAATGCGAGAGCAACCCAAGCGAGGAAACGGCAAATGAAATGCGTCCCCATTTTTTCTCATGGCGCTTCGGGTCGCGATTGCGCCACGTCTTGCCGGTTACAGCCACCACATAAAAAATAAAAGCCGCACAATAAAGCAAAAAGGCCGTCATAAATGCGACTCTGCTGATTTCCAAAAAGTTCATGGATGTTTCCCCCTATTTTCCAATGACTTCTCATCCGCTTCAACCCCCATCGATTGGAGGAATGCGGAAACTTCGCGGCGCATGCCAAACCAATTCTTGGTCGTATGTCCGCCCAGCGTCAGCTGGCGGCCATCAACACGCAGCCAGATGCGGCGATGCTGCCAGTAAAATCCAATGACCAGTCCAAGCATCACGATCCCAAGGCCCACCCAAACGAACGGCATCGCCCGGTCGACCCGGATGTTCAAATAACTGGACGCTTCGATAAAGTCGACGTCTTCCATCCCAAGGACGTCCAGCCGCAGCTTCGATTGCACGCCTCCAAGCTGCTCGTTAATCGCATCTTGCTGGAACCGCTCCTTGTCAATCTGTTTAGGGAAATAAATGTACTGTGCGCCATCCTCCGGAAGATCCGGTCCTTTGATCAAAAATAAAAAGGCAGGCGCGTTCGGCTCGCCGGAAATGGATACCGGCTTTCCCTCGTCGTTCAGGGAAAAATCCATATACTTATTTTGCAGCGTTAACCGGTAAGGGCCTACTTTATACTCACGCTCTGGATTTCTCATGTCCAATTTGAACTTGCCGTAGGATTCTCCGGTCTTGACATCTACTAAAGCGGGCTGCACCGATCTAAGCTTCGGGGTGAGATCAAAATCAAATTGATACGCTTGTAGTCCTTTGTAACTGAGCGGATCGTTCACCCGAATAGCATGTCGCTTGACTTCGCGAAGCTGCGGCTCTTTGGAAGGATCGTCGCAATCCGCTGTACATTCATACAGCACGGCTTGGGTTTCAAACAGCTTAGGTACGACCTTCCCTCTCGCTTTAAAATCCTCGGACATTTCGTCCTCGCTGTAATATTCAACCGAAAACTTCTCGTTTTTCAAATAAAGGTTCGTATCGGGAATATGCGTAATTTCGCCTTCAGGGAACCAGTAATGTTTGTCCAGATGCAGCCCCGGCAATCCGCGGAACAGTACCGCCAAGAGAAAAACGATCAGCCCGATATGAATAATGTAAGGGCCCCAGCGGCTAAACCGCTGTTTCTCTGCCAGCAAGGCGCTGCCATCTGTATAAACCCGGTAATGCTTCTTCCGCAGCGGTTGAACGGCACGTTGCACCCATTCCTCGCCATCTTCATTGATTTCCCCTTGATACACGATTTTCTGACGGGTGAGGAAAGCCAGATGCTTGCGCACTTTCTGTTTTGAAAGCGCTTTGTAAAGCGGAAGCACCCGATCCAGACTGCAGATGACAAGCGAAGCACCGATCATCACCAGCAGCAGAATAAACCACCAGGACTCATACGTATGGGACAAACCCAGTCGGTAATAGATCTCGCCGATCGTTCCATACTTGTTCTTGTAATAGGTTGAAGGGTCAAAATTAATGAAGTTGCTCTCCTGCTCGAAGATCGTCCCTAACATCGCACCAATCAAGGTGATGATGATCAAATAAATCGCGACCTTGACGGAGGAGAAGAAGTTCCAGACCCGATCAATAAAATTGGGATTGGCCCGCTGCGAGCGCCGAGCAACCCCGTCATAACGCATCTCCAAAAGCCCGCCTTGCTGCTGATCCTCCTCAAGCAGCGGTTTGCCGCAGGCTTCGCACAATACGGTCCCCACCCGGTTCTGGTGGCCGCATTCACATTTTGTGTTTTCAATCACCGATTATGTCCTCCTCTCGACGTCAAAGCCCCACCAGCTGCCTGATTTGGTCATCCAACGTATCCAAATTCAGCTCGCCTTGATGAATGGAGGTAATTTTGCCGTTCTTGCCGATAAAGAACGTCGTTGGCATCGGCACGATGCCGTAATCGCGCGTTGTCGTATTGTTGGAATCATATAAAATGGGAAAATCCACACCTGTCTGCTTGACGAAATTTTGTACGGTCATCTCGTCTTCGCCCGTGTTGATGCCTAGAACGACGACGCCTTGATCGCGCCATTTTTCCCATTGGGCTTGTAATGCAGGCATTTCTTTGACGCAATAGGTGCACCAGGTAGCCCAAAAGTTTAAGACCACCGATTTGCCCTTATAGTCGTCTAACGTATGTACCTGTCCATCCAAACCGAGCAGTTTAAACGCCGGAGGATTCCCGCCTTGCTTAGGTTTATCGGCCTCACCGCCGGACACTGCAGTCCCGATCGCATATCCGCCCAGGATGACGATCAACAGCAAGATGACGATTTGGATCGGCCGTCTCGCCTTCCCCATAGTTAACTTCCTTTCTATGAAAATTGTCATGAAGTGTTGAACAATTCGTGAACACTCTATGAACATTATAACGAAAATTGCCGCAGTTTCAGCCCGGGGAAATATGAATATTATGTGACGCGCAAGAAATGAGGGGGATATCTTCGGATGGATAATCTCAAATTGAACTAAGGAGCTCATGGGTTGGGGCGACGTGTGAAATGTTCTTACGATCGCTGCTGCTCGCGGATTTCATTGATATCCTAAACTCATACTAAGGGTGAAATCCGCTCACAAAGGCGATCACTGCCGTTTCTCCAGAATCATTTCACACTATGCCATTCTCCACTCTTATGAAGGTCAACGGGTACTGACCGTTCCTTAAAATCTACAGTTGCTTCATCTTCAAATTCACCGCTTCTTTACCACGATTCACCACATTTCTAGCGCTTAGGAGAGTGGGAAGTAGTAGTGCGTGCGAGTTTGTAGAGGCTGTCGACTTCTTCTTTGGTTAAATGGCGGTACAGACCGCGTTTGAGGTTGCCCAGAACCAAATCACCAAAAGAAATTCGCTTGAGCCGTGTCACCGGGTGCGAAATTGCATCAAACATGCGGCGCACCTGACGGTTTCGGCCCTCATGAATCGTGATCGAGATGGTTGCGTACTTCTCCTCCGGGTCAATGTCATAGTACTCGACCTCGGCTGGTGCCGTCATCCCATCCTCCAGCATCACACCTTGCTTCAGCTTGTCCAGCGCTGTACCATGCGGTACCCCTTTGACCGTTGCCAGATACGTCTTCGGTACATGATGCTTTGGATGCGTCAGCAAATGCGCAAATTCTCCGTCATTGGTCAGCAGCAGTAGACCTTCCGTATCGTAGTCGAGCCGGCCTACTGGATAAACCCGCTCCTTGATTCCTTTTAAGTAATCGGTGACGATTTTCCGGCCTTGGGGATCGGAAGCGCTCGTGATGACGCCTTTCGGTTTATTGAACATCAGGTACAGCTTCTTCTCCGCGCCGATTGGCTTGCCCTCAACGGTAATCACGTCCGTGGACGGATCAGCTTTCGTGCCCAGCGTCGTAACGGTCTCACCATTGACTTGAACCTTGCCGCTTAGAATTAATTCCTCGCATTTACGGCGCGATGCCACACCGGCAGCGGCCAAAATTTTCTGTAATCTTTCCATATTTGCATTAGTCACCTCATACACATGATACCCACCTCATGGAAAAATCACAATAGCAGCCCCCATAAACCGCAAAAACCGCCCCATCAGCGAAGTGCTGCAGGCGGTTCAACGATCATAAAAGGTATGTAGTTATTTAACCGAATAAGAGCAAGCAAACGACGATCGCAGCGATAAAGCCAACGACATCCGAAAATAATCCAACCTTTAAGGCATAGCGGCCGTTCCGGATCCCCACGGCACCGAAATACACCGTCAAAACGTAGAGCGTTGTATCGGTACTTCCTTGAATAGTGGAAGCGATCCGGCCGATCATCGAATCTGGACCATAGGTTTTGATCAGGTCAGTTGTAAAGGCCAATGAGCCCGTCCCGGTCAAAGGCCGAAGAAACCCAAGCGGCAGCACTTCCGGCGGAACATGAAGCCAGGATAGAAAGGGCGTCATCCAACCAACAAAGAAATCGAGCGCTCCGGAAGCGCGGAACACGCTGATCGCCACCATCATGCCAACCAGATGCGGGATGATCCCTATGGCGGTTGAGAACCCATCCTTCGCTCCGTCGACAAACGACTCATAGACCGGTACTTTTTTGAAATAAGCATAAAGCGGAATAAAGGCAATCATCACCGGTACGGCCCAAGCCGAAATAAGATTCACCCAATCGAGCAAAATGCCTCACCCTTTCAGCGAAATATCGGGTGGCGCCGAGATC
Source organism: Paenibacillus sp. J14 (assembly GCF_000518465.1). Taxonomy (NCBI): domain Bacteria; kingdom Bacillati; phylum Bacillota; class Bacilli; order Caryophanales; family Paenibacillaceae; genus Paenibacillus; species Paenibacillus sp. J14. The sequence continues at coordinate 31,103 of NZ_JADQ01000014.1, forward strand.
TGCGGTGGTGTACGATACGTGTTCCGTCTGCGATACCAGCGATCGGCGATGATAGCCGCCCCTGTGGCGATGGCTGTCGCAAGTAGCGTCGACCCCACGATTTCTGCCGGATTCGCAGAATGGAAGTTGATGCGGATCGCAATCAACGTGGTGGGAATCAACGTAATGCTGGCAGTGTTCAGGGCCAGCAAGGTACACATGGCCGGGGAGGCCGTTTGTTTGTCTGGGTTCAGCTCCTGCAACGCCTGCATGGCGCGGATTCCCATCGGCGTAGCTGCGTTCCCAAGGCCAAGTAAATTCGCGCTCATGTTCGATAAAATATACCCCATCGCCGGATGGTTCTTCGGCACGTCGGGGAACAAATAAGCAACAATCGGTCCAAGCAGCTTGGAGATCGTCTTCACCAGGCCAGAATCCTCCGCCAGTCGCATGATCCCAAGCCAAAACACCAACACGCTGATTAATCCAAAGCATACGGTTACGCCGGTCGCAGCCCCGTCAAACGCCGCTTGCGTCACCGTACCGATATCCCCCTTAATGGCTGCAAAGAGAAACCCAATCAAAATTAGTGCAAGCCAAATTTTGTTGACCATTCGTTCTTCCCCTCCTTTGCCCAGTCCTGCCTATCTCCCTTAACTCCACGTCAAATGTCAAACAGTAAGGTTTGCAGCACCTTCTTTAACGCCGCAGACCAATCAGAAGGCCATTGAATCACCTGATGTTCCGAGGCGGATCCATAGGCTCCGCCGACATGCGGCTCATTCCCGTTGCCCATGATGGCGGGATTGTAGCTGGCCTTATCGTACACCGGCACCGTGCCGATTTCTTCTCCATTTAATCGAACGCTGATTCGTCCGCGATAACCAAACGAGCCTGTACGCGCCTCCACTAACTTCAGCCTTCTCTCAACTTTGCCGACTTCCTCCGGGGCCAGCGCATATTTGAAATCCGCCCCGGTCACCAGACCGTTTTCAATCGCTTGCCCTTTGCCTATCAACGTTGTCAGAGGAAAGTTCGCAAAACCGTAATCCAGCAGCTTGCGGTGATCATTCCAATCATCCCCGTCGTTTAATGTGACGACGGCGATTTGCTGTCCATTGCGGGTCGCGGAGCTCACCAAACAACGTCTTGCCGTCTTCGTATAGCCGGTTTTCACACCGTCTGCCCCGTCGTAGAAACGCAGCATCTTGTTCTTGTTTAACCACTTATAATCCCACGGATCATTGGGGTTTGGCGCGGTTTTGCTGGGTGTTCGAACGATCTCCTTAAAGTGCGGATTTTTCAATGCATAGCTTGTCAGCTTGGCCAAATCGTTGGCTGAAGAATAATGCCCTTCGGCATCTAAACCATGCGGATTTTGAAAATGGGTATGCGTTAATCCGAGAAGCTTGGCCTTTTCATTCATCAAATAAACGAAGCCTTCCTCCGAGCCGCCCACATGCTCTGCAATCGCGGTCGCTGCATCATTGCCTGAACGGAGCATCAGCCCGTATAGCATATTTTCCAGACTCATCTCTTCCCCTAAATGGAGATAGAGGGATGAGCCCTCCTTCCCGTATGCGTTCTTTCCAACCGTAACCATATCCGACAGTTTGCCGTGCTCGATCGCGACGATGGCGGTCATGATCTTGGTCAAGCTGGCGATGGGCAACTCGTCATCTCCGTGCAAGCTGTACAGCAGGCGACCCGAGGTCACGTCAATGACCGCAGCGGCCTGAGCATGGATCGAGGGCGCATCGGGAGCAGCTTGTACAGCCTGTGGATTCAACCAGGCGAACAGCAGAACCGCGGCCAATAAGCAGCAAAAGGAGTGTAATCTGCGGTCATGTGAATCTTTCTTCATAAGTTGATTCCTCCGGTAACAGGTACTATAGCAGGTACTTGTTTACTTATATGCAATTTTGCAAGAGAGTATGTCCCACCTAAAATCAAGAAAAAGACCCCTCCCGGCAGCCCGGAAAGGATCAACGGTCAAAAGGCAGTTATGCAAAAGGATTTATGCCGGTTCGGACGGCCGATTCCTGCATCTGGGCAGCTTGCGCTGTTGCCATCGCTGCATTCGCAGTTGCATTCTGGTTCGGGAACATGGACTGGATTCGGTCGATGATACCAGGTACGGTATCGATGATTTTTTCGACAAGATGTGTTTGGTTATCCAGCGGCACAATGTGTACGCCCGGCTTTCCTACGACGAGGAACGCGATCGGATTAATCGAAACCCCGCCGCCGCTACCGCCGCCAAACGGGCGGACATTGCTGTTCTCAGAAGAGCCTGTGGTCGATTTATTGTGTTCGTCATCAACAATAAAATCGCTCCCCCCGGCAGCAAAACCGAAGCCCACGCGGCTGATTGGCAAAATCACGCTGCCGTCCGGCGTTTCGACCGGTTCACCCACGATCGTGTTGACATCAACCATTTCCTTGATGTTTTCCATAGCGGTTTGCATTAGCCCTTTAATAGGATGGTCAGCCATTTCTTAACTCCTCCCTTCACTTTTAGCACGCGAACTATAAGTACCAGTCCAGCATAGATAGCATAACCGCAGCGAATTTGCGCTATGCAGCGCAATTCCGTGGAAAATAACGGCTTACTGCCGAATACAGGAACGACAAACAATTTAGGTCTCTGCTTCAAAGAAATATAACGGGTAAGCCAGCCAACAATCGTCGCTTTAACTCCCCATAGTGCCCCCGTTAACGTCGCGGTATGGGCCGCATCCTCTAACGCGATGTTCGTTGACCATTCCAGCTTGCGGAAGGAGACGCGGCGAAGTGTGGATTGAAGCCAGACCCGCAGCCCGCTGGTCGCTTGAAGCAAACGTTCGAACTGATCCATCCATAGCTCGACCTTGTCTTTGTTCACCTCGTGGTCGACGCTGGTGGATTCCTTTTGCAGCACGTTCTCTGGCTGATTTTTCTCGATCTGCACACCGTCACGCCAATTTTTGATCCGGATTGTAGGTACCTGGTAACGTAAGCGAACAAAGCCATAGAGCATCGTAACTTCCAGCAACACCGTGTCATCCCGATTTTTCTTGCGCAGGGTCAAATTGAACGTAATGGTAGACAGCAAAATCAAGGCAGCTATTAGCAGCAGCAGGATCAGGATGCCTCCGAGCCAAATCCACACGGGAAAGCCCTCCATACCTATCAGATAAAATACTCCATCGTAGTATGGCTATTCCAAAAGGAAATCATTCGATACGTTTCACGTTTTAAGCAAAGTGCTCGACAACGAACTGTTTGGCCGGTTATCGGCAATTGCGATGACTTAATTGAGCGAAAAAATTACCCGAGCACACTTGGCCGGGTGATGGGGGTTATGTAAGCGGCAATGCGGTGGGAGGCTTTTTAGAGAGATTGGTGATGAGCAGGTGGGGTCGTGGATTGCGATATGGTTTGGAAAATGGACGGACACTGCAACACTGGTGATTACATCGCGAAGTCAGGCGAGGCTGGCGCCTCGCTCAACCGCCTACCAGGGAAATGTCCTCATAAATTCCCTGGTTCCATATCATCGGGATTTTCCCCCGGTGACTCCTCCTCCTTTGCAACAAAATCCTGATTTACATCATCAAACGTCAGCTGTTGTTCCTCTAAGCGTTGGAACAGGAGTTGCGTTTCCTCCTCCAGCTCCTCGGCACTTTCGAAATCGGCCAAATCCGGCAAATCCTTTAAGCTGGCCAGTCCAAAATAGTCCAGAAACGCCTTGGTTGTCCCATAAAGAATCGGACGCCCGATCGCTTCAGCGCGGCCAACCTCCTCGATCAAATCCTTGTTCACCAGGGAATGAATCGCCCGCTCGGATTTGACCCCGCGGATTTCCTCAATTTCCACCCGGGTAATCGGTTGTCGATAGGCGATAATCGATAACGTTTCAAGCGCAGCCTGGGATAAGGTCGAACGCGAAGGCGAATAAGCCAGCCGTTCGAAATAAGGGGCATGCTCCGGAAGCGTCGCCAACTGGTAGTTGCCGGCGATTTGCACGATTTGCAGTCCTCTGCCGGCTCGCTCGAAGGACGATTTCATATCCAGCAAGGCATCGGACACCACCTCTTGCCGCTGCTCCGTCACTTCAGCCAGCTGTTTGAGGCTTAAGCCTTCCTCACCTGCCAAGAAGAGCAACCCCTCAATAATCGATTTCAATTCCTGAAAATTCATCGATACTTCCTTCCCCTCTCCACTCCATAACAATATCGTCGAAAAGCCGGTTCTGATAGCAGACGATTTGCTTCATCTTCATCAGTTCCAACACGGCCAAAAACGTGACGACGATTTCGTGCCGACTCATCTCCGTATGCAGCAGCTTGGAAAAGAGCAACCTGCCGCCTTTCCCCACATGCTCGAACGCGGACACGACTTCCTTCAGCCGGTCCTTAACGGAAATTTCGTCGCGGTGAATCCGCGCCACCGTGTTGCGCTTGGCTGCCCGACGCATCGCCTTCTGGAAGACGGCAATCAAATCAGCAGCATGCAGCCCTTTCACAGGGTTCTCCTGCACCTCCGGCATAAACGGCGTCAGATCCTCCGGTTCTTTCGAGAAAATCAAGCTGCGTTCCCATTCGCGTTCATGCAAATGCGCAGCGATCCCTTTATATTTACGGTATTCGATCAGCTTGCGGATGAGCTCGTCCCGAGGATCCTCTTCCTCCTCAAACAAGTAATCGAAATCATCGTCCATTTCGATGACGGGTGGTTTCGGCAGCAGCTGCTTACTCTTGATCGACAGCAGCGTCGCAGCCATGACCAGAAACTCGCTGGTGACCTCCAGCTCAAGCTCCTGCATGTCTTGCAAATATTCGAGGTACTGATCGGTAATCTCACTGATGGAGATTTGATGGATATCAATCTCGGCTTTATCGATCAGGTGCAATAGCAAATCCAGCGGCCCCTCGAAGGTTTCCAGCTTATACGTTACTGTCGTCAATGAACATCCTCCACCCGTAAGCAAACATGTATGTACATAAGTTTACCTTAAAAATCGGTTGTTGCAAAAGAAAAATGTAGTACCCCTTCGGCTCAGGGGTACTACATTAAGATAAGCATTATTGCAGCTGTTTCGTCAAGTTCGCCATTTCGATAGCTGCCAGTGCGGCATCCCAGCCTTTATTTCCGGCTTTCGTTCCGGCACGTTCGATCGCCTGCTCGATATTTTCGGTCGTTACGACGCCAAAGATCGTAGGCACGCCGGTTTTAAGGCCAACGGCAGCAACGCCTTTGGAAACCTCGTTGCAGACATAATCATAATGAGTGGTGGAACCGCGGATGACCGTACCCAGCGTAATGACTGCATCGTATTTGCCGCTCTCCGCCAGCTTCTGTGCCGCAAACGGGATTTCAAATGCCCCCGGTACCCAGGCGACATAAATTTCTTCCTCTTTGGCTCCATGCCGTTTCAATGCATCCAAGGCGCCGGAAAGCAGCTTGCTTGTAATAAATTCATTAAAGCGGCTGACCACGATCGCATATTTTAACCCGTCCGATACTAAATGCCCTTCGAATACGTTTGCCATGATTCATCAAACCTTTCTATTAGTAGAGTTAGATCATTGCTAAGAGGGAGTTTGCTTCGCCTTTAAACGCGAGTGGAGGATTCATCCTGCTCCACATCGTCAAATTTGAGCAAATGCCCTAATTTCGCTTGTTTGGTATGCAAGTACTTGGTGTTATCCTCGTTCTCTTTCATTTGGATAGGTACCCGTTCGACAACCTCCAGGCCATAGCCCTCCAAGCCTTTGATTTTACGTGGATTGTTGGTCATCAAGCGAATTTTGCGGACACCCAGATCCTTGAGAATCTGCGCCCCAATTCCGTAATCGCGCAGGTCTGCCGGAAATCCAAGCTTCAGGTTGGCGTCCACCGTATCAAAGCCTTGTTCCTGCAGTTTGTAGGCTTTCAGCTTGTTAATCAAGCCGATGCCGCGCCCCTCCTGTCGCATATATAGCAGCACGCCTCTGCCAGCTTCCTCAATCTGGCGCAAAGCGGCTTCAAACTGCGGACCGCAATCGCAGCGGTGAGAGTGGAACACGTCCCCGGTCAAGCACTCAGAGTGCACCCGCACCAACACCGGCTCATCGCCGTTGATTTCTCCTTTGACAAGCGCAACGTGTTCTTTATTATCCACATCATTTGTATAAGCGACAGCGCGGAACTCGCCGTAATCCGTTGGCATGCGAACTTCCACTTCGCGATTCACCAATTTCTCTTTCTCATTGCGGTAATGGATCAGGTCTTTGACGCTGATCAGCTTGAGATCATAAGTTTTGGCGATCTCCACCAAATCCGGCAGCCGGGCCATCGTCCCGTCTTCCTTAATAACCTCGCAAATGACGCCAGCAGGATAGGCCCCGCACATCCGGGCCAGATCAACCGCGGCTTCCGTATGTCCAGCGCGGCGCAGCACGCCGCCTTTCTTGGCGATTAGCGGGAACATATGTCCTGGACGGCGGAAGTCCGACGGCTTGGCATTGGGATCCATGATCGCCTTTACCGTTAACGACCGCTCATATGCCGAGATCCCCGTCGTTGTATCTTTATGGTCAATGGAGACGGTGAACGCCGTCCCGTGATTATCCGTATTTTGCGCCACCATCGGCTGCAAATCCAACTCTTCTGCCCGTTCCGCTGTAATCGGCAGGCAGACCAGTCCGCGGCCTTGCGTGATCATGAAGTTAATCACTTCGGGCGTCGCCTTTTCCGCAAGTGCCACGAAATCTCCTTCATTCTCCCGGTCTTCGTCGTCGACGACAATAACGACCTTCCCGCGCATTAGTTCGTAAATTGCTTCCTCGACCCGGTCTAATACAATGTCACTCATCACATTCCCCTCCTTAAAATAAATGTTGATCGTCCGATGTAACGGAACTTAGAGACGTTATTTCGTAGGTTCACACGAATCCGTTCGCAGCCAGAAACGGGAGATTAATTCCCGACTCGCCGCCGCTCGCTTCATCCGTATCTTGGCCGCCTCTGCCGTACTTGAGGAGATGATCCACGTATTTTCCCAGCACATCGCATTCGAGATTCACTGTATCTCCTGCCCGCTTAAAGGCGAGCACCGTCTCGGCTAACGTATGCGGGATGATAGATACCGTAAACGTCCCGCCTTCCGCTTCGACCACCGTTAAGCTGATGCCATCCACGGCGATGGAGCCTTTAGGAATAATGTATTTGAATAAGGAAGGCTTGCTTGGTCGAATTTCAAACACAACCGCATTCTGATCCTGACTCGTACCAACAATCGTGCCGACGCCGTCGACATGACCCTGTACGATATGTCCACCGAAGCGTCCATTCGCCGCCATGGCCCGCTCCAAATTCACACGGCTGCCGGGTTTCAAGTCCTTCAGATTGGTGTTGCGGAACGTCTGCGGCATCACGTCAACCGAGAAGGAGGAAGCATCAAACGACGTGGCGGTCAAGCAGACGCCGTTCACTGAGATGCTGTCACCCAGCTTAATGCCTTCGGTAACTACCTTTGCCGCAATGTTCAGAATCATCGCTTCCCCTTTGCGGCTGATCGATTTCATAGTGCCGATTTCTTCCACAAGTCCTGTAAACATTAGTGATCTCCCTCCTTCACCTGCACCCAGACCGGTACTCCTCTGATGCACACATTATCCCCGATTTGTTCGACTTCCATGTCGCGCAAGGTCACCGCATCCCGCATGAGATCATATCCGGCGAAGTTAAAACTTGCAGGGGCATCCACGCCTCCAATCAGCTTAGGGGCTAGGAAAAGTACGATCTCATCCACCAGTTGTTGTTCCAGCAGCGAACCGTTAAGTCGTCCGCCACCTTCAACGAGGATAGAAGATATCCCGCGTTGACCGATTTGAACAAGCGCATTCCGCAGATCAACCTGCGGGCCGCTGCCGCAGCGGAGAACTTCCGCCCCAAGGCGAGTGAGGCGTTCAACCTTGTCCGGATCGGCCTGTTCCGTCGTCACAATCCAAGTGGGAGATTGCCCGTCCCGCAGGACTTGGGCCGTCTCAGGAATGCGGAGCGTTGAATCCGCAATGATGCGAATGGGCGACAGCCCCGGAACGGATAATCGGGTAGTCAACTGCGGATCATCCGCCAGGATCGTCGAAACGCCCACCATTATGGCTTGGTGTTGATGGCGCATCGAGTGGACGATTTCTCTCGCTTTCTCATTGGAAATCCACTTGCTGTCCCCTGTCCGGCTTGCAAGCTTCCCATCCAGCGTGCTGGCGGATTTGATCGTCACATAAGGCATGCCTCTCGTGATGAACTTAATAAAGCGGCGATTCAGCTTCAAAGCTCGTTCACGCAACACACCCACTTCAACTTCAATTCCGGCAGCACGCAGCATTTCAATGCCTTTGCCGGCAACCAGCGGATTCGGATCTTCACAGGCAACTACGACGCGCCGCACCTTCTCCTGAATCAATCGCTTGGCACAAGGCGGGGTCAGTCCGTGATGGCTGCAAGGCTCTAAGGTGACATATACGGTGCTCCCTTCTGCTTGGGAATCGGCCATGTTCAAGGCATGTACCTCGGCATGCGGAGTCCCCCGCTTCAAGTGCGTGCCCAGCCCAACCAAGGCCCCATCCTTCACGACAACGGCACCAACGACTGGATTGGTCCCGGTTTGTCCTTGTGCGCGCTCCGCCATATCTAACGCCAGCGCCATGTAATATTCGTCGTCAATCACCTTCATCCGCGGTCCTCCTTACGCCAATCCGTGAAGCGAAGAATACAAAAACAACCCTGCCGCAATCCGGCAGGGCTGAACATGAGAGTAGTTTTACGCCTATCAAAAAGAGCACTTTCGTCTACCCACTGTCGCCAAAACACGACCCTAAAATCGTACAAAACGACAAATAGACCAAAACGAAAGCTTGGCAACGTCAAGACTCTTCACCACCCAAGGTATGTGAAAAATATAACTTGATCGTTTGAAGCTCTTTAGGTACGAACACCTTCGCAAATAAAATAACGTATGTGCTCTCGCGTTTCCTTCTCCCATCCAGACTATACTGTCGGTCCCGGAATCTCACCGGCTCAGCCGCATGCTTACGTAAGCACTGCGGGTCACGGACTTGTGCTTCATCGAACGGACCGTCCAATGAGCCATCACCGTCGGTAGGGAATTTCACCCTGCCCCGAAGGATTGCTAATTATTAGATTTTGCATGACTGCAAGACGAATGTTAGCACTAATTTTGTAAAAAATCAAGCACACCTGTCACAGCACCAATCCCCTTCTTCCTCGCGGTTCTTGCAGAGTGCATAAAAACTGGCCCAAAGAGCCAACCTTAAGAACGATATCGATAACCAATTCTATTTCTCAGGAGGAATGAACGTGGCAAAACCGGATAATCGCTCCGACAATGTGGAAAAGATTCAACGCAACATCCAAAACACGATTAAGAACTTCCGTGAAGGACAAGATTATCTCAGCGAGCATGCTGATGAAATCTCCCCTCAGGAGAAGCAGCAAATCGAGGAGAAGAACGAGAAACGACTGCGCGCCATCGAGGGCTTCCGTGAAGAAGTGAAAGACGAAGCCGCCCACCAAAGAAATTCCTAAACCAACGAAAAAGGGGCCCCGCTCATGCCAACTTGGCATAGCGAGGGCCCTTTTAAGTTTGCGAATTAAATTAAGCTTCGTCCCAGACGGTAACTTCTTTCATTTTATCCCCGGGACGAATTTGATCCACGTACTCCATCCCCGATGTCACTTTACCGAAAACGGTATGCACGCCGTCCAAATGCGGCTGCGGTTCATAGACGATAAAGAACTGGCTGCCGCCGGTGTCTTTGCCGGCATGGGCCATCGATAATACCCCGCGCTCATGCTTCGTCACATTGGTATCCGTTTCGCATTTGATCGTATACCCTGGGCCGCCTGTGCCGTTGCCGATCGGGCAGCCGCCTTGTGCAACAAACCCTGGGATCACGCGATGGAACGTAAGTCCGTTATAAAATCCGGAGTTGGCCAGCTTCTCAAAGTTTGCGACCGTTCCAGGAGCTTCTTCAGGCAGGAACTGAATTTCGACTTCTCCGCCTTTTTCCAAAACGATTTTACCTTTTTTCATATCGTATACACACCCTTCTTCATCAACGTCTAGGACAAACCTCTTACAGTTTACTAGAAAATCCGCATACAAGCAAAACAAAGCCTGATAGGAAACGACAATTCGCTCCCTCTCAGGCCTTGCTGTTACATAAGTTCCTGCTTATTTCAGCGATGGCTGCTTCGCAATCCGTTCTGGAATCACGTCACAAGCGAGCAGATCCTGCAACGACTCGCGCTTCACGACGAGATCACTGCGTCCGTCTTGCACGAATACGACGGCCGGACGACGAATCCGGTTGTAGTTGCTGGCCATCGCGTAGTTGTACGCACCGGTGCAAGATACGGCGAGCAGATCGCCGCTGTTCACCTTCGGCAGCTCTACGTCCCAAATCAGCATATCGCCGCTTTCGCAGCATTTACCGGCGATCGACACGGTCTCCTCATTGGCATCGTTGGCGCGGTTGGCTAACATTGCCTCATATTTCGAACCGTACAGCGCCGGACGTGGGTTGTCCGTCATCCCACCATCAACGGCCACATATTTACGCACGCCAGGGATATCCTTGCTTGTACCTACCGTATACAGCGTTGTGCCGGCATCACCAACGATGCTCCGACCCGGTTCAACCCAAATTTCCGGAAGCTGCGGATAATTCGCGAACTCCCGTTTCACTGCATCCGTAATCGCTCCTACGTAATCAGACACCTTCAACGGCGTGTCGCCTTCCGTATAACGAATGCCAAAGCCGCCACCTAGGTTAACCACCTTGAAGGTCACACCAAGCTGATCCTTCACCTGCATTGCAAAAGCCGCAACACGCTCAACGGCCAACTGGAACCCTTCCACCTCAAAAATTTGCGAGCCGATATGCGAATGCACGCCAAGCAATTGCAAATTCAAGCTGCGGTTAGCCAAATCAACGGCTTCCAATGCCGAACCGTTGCCGATATCAAACCCGAACTTCGAGTCCGTCTGACCCGTTGAAATATATTCATGCGTATGGGCTTCCACCCCTGGTGTTACGCGCAGCAGGACATTCACCGTAACGCCTTTCTCAGCGGCAAGCGCCTGCAGCATATGCAACTCCGTAAAATTGTCCGCTACGAAACAGCCAATCCCGGCGGAAATTGCCATCTCCAATTCATCTGGCGTCTTGTTGTTGCCATGAAAATGGATTCGCTGCGCAGGAAATCCCGCTTGAAGGGCCGTATACAATTCACCCTCGGAGACAACATCCAGGGACAAGCCCTCCTCCTCGGCCAGCCGGCACATCGCCATGACGCAGAATGCTTTGCTGGCATAAGCGACCTGGAAAGACAGGCCCGATGCACGGAAAGCATCCATATATTCACGGCATCTTTGCCGCACAAGAGCTTCATCTACGACATACAGCGGCGTTCCATAGGTTTGCTTCAACTCGACCGTATCACAGCCGCCGATTTCGAGATGGCCTTTTGCATTAATTTTGCTGGTACCGTGTAAATACATCTATGCAGTCCTCCACTTTCACAATTTTACACCAGTATAGCAAACAACCGGGAAACTGAAAAATGGATTTTTCGGATTATCATTTGTGTTATTTGTTAAACAAGCCCAGGCCTCACTTTTTGCCCGGCATTCGCGTGTTGTCCCGCGGTTTGTTGGAGGACGGTCTTTGCTTGGAGGTCAAGACTGGAACGCGGAATATTACCCCAGCCATCGCCTTTGCATTAAAAGGTATAAACGGCCACAAGTAGGACGAATTATTCGAGCGGCGCAGGGTCAGCCATACGATAAACGCCGTAACCCCTACTACAAACCCAGGTGCGCCGAATATCGCCACGGCCACAAGCAATGCGAGCCGCACGATCCGATTGGCCAGCCCCAGCTCATAGCTTGGCGTTGCAAACATCCCGATAGCCGCTACCGCCATGTAAAGAACAACCTCGTTGACGAATAACCCCGTCTGTACGGCGATATCGCCGATCAAGATCGCAGCGATCAAGCCCATCGCGGAGGCCAGCGGCGTTGGCGTGTGCACAGCCGCCATCCGCATCAAATCAACACCAAACTCGACTAATAGGAATTGGGCAATAAGAGGGATTTTACCTTGTTCCTGAGGTCCGATAAAGGCAAGCCCCGCCGGTTTGAACTCGGGATGAACAACGATCAGCAGCCAAATGGGCAGCAGAAAGAGCGAGGCGAATATCCCAAAGAAGCGAACCCAACGTAAGTAAGTCCCCATGAATGGGGTTTGCCGGTTCTCTTCCGCATGCTGGCAAAGATCAAAAAAGGTCGTCGGCAAAATCATCACGCTGGGCGATGTATCCACGAACACGACAACCCGGCCTTCAAGCAAATGCGAAGCAACGACATCCGGCCGTTCCGAGTAGCGTACCAGCGGATACGGATTCCAGCCTCGGTGAATGATCGCTTCCTCCAACTGCTTGTCCGCCAGAGGTATCCCGTCGATGTTCACGGCTTTAATTTTCTCACGGATCGAATCAACTTGAGTCTTATCGACGATATCATCGATGTAGGCGATGCAGACGTCGGTGCGGGTCCGGCGGCCGACGCTGACCATTTCCAACTTCAGTCCCGGGTCACGTAGCCGACGGCGAACCAAGGTAATGTTGGTCACCAAGGTCTCCGTGAATCCGTCCCGCGAGCCGCGGACGACGCGCTCCAGCGAAGGTTCCTCCGGACTACGAGTTGGGTACTGCCGGGTATCCATAATCAGCGCGGTTTGCTCGCCTTCAATAAACAGCACGCTCATGCCGGCTAACGTTTTATTGATGGCATCGCTGAGCTTCTCTGTTTTTTCTACCTGAACATGAGGTATATAGAGTTCGAAGAAGGAGCGGAGCGCTCCGGTTGTTAAATTCTCCGGCGTCAAATACGTCAACCGCTTAATGATCTCCTGCATGGCTTCGGTGCTTGCAAATCCATTAATGAAGACCAAGCAGGTGCGTTTGCCGCCATAAGTCATTTCACGGAATACAACGTCAAAGCTCTCCCCCGCCCCGATGACTTCCTTCAGCGTATGCTTGGTTGTCGTCAGACTGCGGCTGATCGCATCGCTTTGCTGCCAATAGATCACCGACTCCTCAACGTTGTCGGACCGCTCCGATTCGCGTTTTCGTCGAATCGCTTCCTCTTCCGGATAATTCTCCTGCAGAAAATTTTCTTCTTCCTCAGGTACGAAATCCGGGATCGCCTGCGGCTGATCCATTCCGTCCTGCATCATATCCTGCGTATCTTGCTCCATCCAGATCTACCTCCGTTTCTTCAAATCACGGTCTGTAAATAAACCACTCAAACAGGGAGCCTGCCATTTTGCCAAACACCATCGCGAGCAAGAAGCCAAACAGGTATCGCTGCATATGCAGTCTCTTGGCAAGTATGGGAAGCACGTTCAGCACCTCGGTCAAAGCCGCCGCCAACATCCCGACAAAAACGCCGTTAAACAAACCAACGATGCCGGTAATCAGCCATGGCCCAGCCACCTTCCAGTCCCAGAAGTCCGCTACCGTACCAATCACCGCTCCGGCGATCATCGCCCCTTCGTACCAATGCACCTTGTCATAGGAATTTGTCACCTGGGCTAGGCGCGGAATCATGTCCAGCACGATAAATAAAGCGATCACGCCGCTGCCAATGGCCACACCGCCGGCCAGGCCTAGGAAGATCGCCAACCCCGCAGCTAGTGGTGACATCAGTTTCGCTTCGCCGACGAGTCGGCACGGTGCATTTTCTTTAACTCTTCGGCAACGACGTATTGGTTCAGGTTCTCCTGGTAGAGGAACATTTCGACTTCAAGCGGGGTGGGTTCCTCGTTCCATTTTTTCTTAAATAAATGATTAAAGAAGACGATCATCCCAAAACCGATGCCTACGGAATAGGCCCCTTGAAACAGGTAAGGATGCTCGTCCTTCTCCCCCGTGATCATCTCCACGATTCGGACCTGAACCTCGGGCATGCTGACGTCGGCGTGAAAGTTCATGATGGTCAAGGCCGCTCCGAAGAAGAGCAGCAGCCAAACTAAGGCAAACAGCAGCAAAGACGGTTTCTTCTCGGCTTTGATCATTTCCACGAGTACATGGGGCTCGCCAAGCAACTCAATCCGCAGCCCGGGAAACTTCGATTGAATCGCCGAAATGACCCGCAGCGTATCAATCACGATCAGATTCCCATCCCGTTGCTCCGGCCGGTCCAACTCCAGCTCCAGCAGCTTGCCCTCCAGCTCCGGCTCTGCCAGCACACGGGCTACGTCCCGCAGCCGAATCGGCGCCCCAGCGGGAAGCCCGACTTGCTTGCGCAGACGCAAATAGACGATGGACGCAGACTCTTTCTCCATGCTGACCACCCTTCCACTAGCGTATTGCCCATAGTATGCCAAGGGAGGAGAGGCTTTACTCTTACTCTTTGCACGCAAAAAAAGCATGGGACATATGCTCACGCATCCGTTCCCATGCTTAATTCGATGGTTCTGGGATTACAGCGATGCTGCCGTATCCAGAGCCACTTCCATCATTTGCCTAAACGTCGTTTGCCGTTCCTCCGCCGTCGTCTCCTCTCCCGTCAGCAGATGGTCGCTGACGGTTAGAATCGTCAACGCCTTCACGCCGTATTTGGCAGCCAAGGTGTAGAGGGCCGTGGTTTCCATTTCAACGCCTAACACGCCGTATTTCATCAGCAGCTGAGTTACGCTTGTATCGTCGCGATAGAACATATCCGAGCTGAAAATGTTACCGACATGCAGCTTCAACCCTTTCTCCACACCGCGCTCATATGCTGCCTTCAGCAGCTCGAAGTTCGCAATCGGCGCAAAGTCGTAACCGCTAAAGACATGGCGGTTCATGCTGGAATCGGTACAAGAAGCTTGAGCCAAAATCACGTCACGCACATGTACATGCGGCTGCATGCCGCCGCATGTTCCCACGCGGATCAGATTTTTGACACCGTATTCCTTCAACAGCTCATTCACATAGATTGAGATCGATGGGATGCCCATGCCGGTCCCTTGAACGGAAATTCGTTTTCCTTGATACGTTCCGGTAAAGCCAAGCATGCCGCGCACTTCGTTATAACAGATGACGTCGCTCAAATACGTCTCGGCGATAAATTTAGCCCGGAGCGGATCTCCAGGCAGCAGAATCGTTTCGGCAATTTCTCCCGGTTTTGCTGCGATATGTACACTCATGTTCTGGTATCTCCCTTGCTTCCAATTTTGGTATTGTTATCAACGCTCTTTATTATATAGGATGCAACAAACCACGTACATGGATGCAATCACCGCAGAACCGTATTGATGTATTAATGCACATTTTTCACCGCGTTCCTCCCCTTGCCTCTATAATAGGATTGATTGGTTATTCTAGGATTGGACGAAGTCGGGTAACTTAAGTACAAAGGAGGGAACCGCTTGAAACCTCATCTGAAAGATTATATGGACCTAGGTGTATCCATGGTTAGAACCGGCGTGTTAGGTTACGGTGGCGGGCCTTCC
This sequence comes from Paenibacillus sp. J14, assembly GCF_000518465.1. Lineage (NCBI taxonomy): Bacteria > Bacillati > Bacillota > Bacilli > Caryophanales > Paenibacillaceae > Paenibacillus > Paenibacillus sp. J14. The sequence goes on from NZ_JADQ01000014.1 coordinate 46,636, forward strand.
GTCATCCCCTTGATCCGGCACGATGCCGTCAAGCGTTATCAGTGGCTGGGTGATGAAGAGTTTGGCGAAATTCTCGCCATTGCTAACGCTTTGCCCGGCCCTATTGCAACGAAGATGGCTGCCTACCTGGGCTATAAACGCAGGGGGATCCTGGGCGCGTCCTATGCAGTGATCATGCACATCTTACCTAGTGTCCTGGCGATGCTTCTGCTGCTCTCAGCTGTAAATCTTCTAGCGGGGTCTCGCGTCGTAAAAGGCATGATCGCCGCTGTCTCGCCCGTAATCGCCGTCATGCTCGGAGTGATGGCTTATGAGTTTGCGAAAAAAGGAATCAAAGGCCTCGGCATCATCGCCGGCATTCTGTTTATGCTTCTGGCTCTATTGCTGCTGGAGATCTTAGAAGTTCATCCAGCGCTCGTGATCGTGCTGTTCCTTGGCTATGGGGCTGTACATTTCCGAGCGATCGCACGTTTCCGCAACAAGCGGAAACGGCCGGACCGGGAAGGAGATCATCTATGATTGATTGGCTGAACTTGTTGATTGGCTTCCTGATCGCCAATCTGTTGGGCTATGGTGGAGGCCCCTCCTCCATCCCGTTAATGTACCAGGAGATCGTGCCCCACTACCATTGGTTGTCGGATGCGGAATTTTCCAATATGCTTGCCCTCGGTAACGCCTTACCAGGCCCCATCGCTACCAAAATCGCCGCCTACGTAGGCTTTGAGGTCGGCGGTTGGGTTGGCCTTGGACTCGCGTTGATAGGCACCGTGCTGCCCTCAGCAATTGGCCTCATTCTGCTGCTGCGCCTGCTTGCCAAATACCGCCAATCCAGCATCGTCAAAGGGATGACCTTGCTCGTGCAGCCGGTGATTGCGGTTATGATGATCACCCTCACGTGGCAGATGGCCAAGGAGCCCATGGGCACGATCGGCATCTGGCAGACGCTGGTGATCGCAGCCATCGCGTTCTGGGCAATGGAGCGCCGTAAAATTCATCCAGCCATTGTCATCGTAGCGGCGTTCATTTACGGTGGAGTAGTGCTCCAGCATTATGTTTAAGCGCGGTCTGTATCAATACACAAGCCCCTCGGTTCAGCGCGCCGTTGAAGGCTGACGCTGTCCGAAGGGCTTGCCCTTTCATTGCGCGATCTGGTCGCGAATGCTTTGCAATATTTTTTTCTCGAGCCTGGACACCTGAACCTGGGATATCCCAAGCCGGGTCGCCACCTCTGATTGGGTCTGGTCGCGATAGTACCTAAGGTACACGATAAGACGTTCCCGGTCGGTTAAGCCGTCGATCGCTTCATGTAGCGCCAGCTTGTCGAACCAGCGCTCCTGGGTCTCGTCAGCAATTTGATCCATCAGTGTGATCGGATCGCCATCATTTTCAAATACGGTTTCGTGAATGGATGCCGGCGGTTTGTTCGCCTCTTGGGCAAACACGACATCCTCGGGTGTAACACCCAGCTCATCGGCAACTTCCTTGACGGTTGGAAGCCGGCCCAGCTGTTTGGACAGTTCATCCTTCTTCTTGCGAACCTTGTTCGCCATCTCCTTCAATGAACGGCTGACCTTCAGCGTCCCGTCATCGCGCAGGAACCGCTGAATTTCCCCGATGATCATCGGCACCGCATACGTAGAAAACTTCACATCATAGCTGAGATCAAACTTGTCCACCGACTTCAGCAGGCCGATACAGCCGATTTGAAACAAATCCTCGGGTTCGTATCCCCGATTCATAAACCGCTGCACGACGGACCAGACAAGTCGAATGTTGCAGTTCACCAGCCGGTCTCTAGCAGCGTTGTCCCCGGATTGACTCAGGGCGATCAACCGTTTCACTTCCGTGTCGTCCAAAAACTCTCTCGAGATTTGCTTCACTTCGGCATCCATAGCTCCAACCCCTAATTGTATAAAGCTTTCTTGGATACAATCCGCTTCTTCATCCGAATGCGCGTGCCCCCGCCAATCTCGCTGGTCACATCGAATTCATCCATAAAATTTTCCATAATCGTAAAGCCCATCCCCGAGCGCTCCAGTTCCGGCTTCGACGTATAAAGCGGCTGCTTCGCCAATTCCACATCCTCAATACCTCGGCCTTGATCCTCGATGATCAAGGTCACCGTATCGCCCTCAATGGAAGCAGAGATGGTGACAATCCCTTCCGGGTTCCCGTCATATCCGTGGATGATGGAATTGGTGACCGCTTCCGAAACCACCGTCTTCAAGTCGGTGATTTCATCCATCGTAGGATCCAGCTGAGAAACGAAGGCAGCGACGGTCACCCGGGCAAACGATTCATTTTCGGACTTCGCGGCAAATTGAAGTTTCATGAAATTCCCGGCTTGATTCGCGTTGGTACTCACAGGGCCACCTCCAGTTCCGTCAGCGCCAGATCCTCGTTTTCGAAGATGGACATAATTTTAAACAATCCCGACATTTCCAGCAGTCGATATACCGGCGGGTTGACGTCACATACGACCATCTTCCCGCCCTTTTGCTTGATCAGCTTATATCTTCCGAGGATGACGCCGATGCCGGAGCTATCCATAAACTGCAGCTCTTTGAGGCTTAACACCAGATTGCGGCAGTTCCCGCGGGCGATTTCTTCATCCATCCGCATGCGGACGTTGTCCGCCGTATGATGATCCAATTCCCCGCTCAAGCGTACAATTAATGTCTCGCGGTGTCTTACCATTTCCACATGCAAATTCACGCCTGTTCACTCTCCTCCCTAGACATGAACACAACAATTCTACGACCTCAGGCCGGATTCCTGCCGCCTGACAAAACTAGAAGAAAAGCCCTATGAATCTACAAAAAACAAGTGTGCCGCGGTTCGCTTGAACAATGTCCACCAGCCGGCTTTATCAATGTCCGCAGGGGCGGTCAGCTCGAACTCTGTCAACGTGCGGCCATCCTGATAGACGACCAGCTTGCCGATCGTTTGACCGGCTTTAATCGGTGCTGCAAGCTTTTCTGGTGCGATCAACTTATGCGTGATGCTGTCTTGCTTCACACCCTTTTTGACCAGTACATTCAGCGGTTTGGCGGCGGTCAGCTCCAGCTGGGCGCTCATCCCCTTCTGCACCTTCACCTTGCCAATCGTTTCCCCGGCTTGATAAATCGGCAGCAACGCGTATTGCGAGAAGGCGTAATCGAACATCGCCGAGACTTCGCTGTTCCGCGTTTTAGTATTCGGCTCGCCCAGCACTACAGCGATCAGGCGAAGTCCGTCACGTTTTGCGGTAGCGGCCAGGCAGAACTTCGCTTCCGAGGTATAGCCGGTTTTCAGGCCGTCTGCCCCGCTGTAGAAGCGCACGAGTTTGTTCGTATTCACGAGCCAGAACGGCTTCTCGGTGCCTTGGCGCAAATAATCCTGATACGCCCCGGTATATTTCGTAATCTCCTCATGCTTCAGCAGCTCCCGGCTCATGATGGCGATATCGTAAGCTGAGCTATAATGGTCCGCCACCGGCAAGCCGTTGCAGTTCGCAAAATGCGTATCCTTGAGTCCCAGCTGCTGCGCTCGCTCGTTCATCATTTTGACGAAGGCTTTTTCCGAGCCGGCGATCTTCTCGGCAAGCGCCACGGACGCATCGTTCCCAGACGCCATAGCCACGCCCTTCAACAGCTCATCCACAGTCATCGTTTCGCCCGGCTCCAGAAAGATCTGCGAGCCGCCCATCGATGCCGCATATTCGCTTGTCGTCACCTTATCGGTCAGCTTCAGCGTGCCGTTATCGATCGCCTCCATGGTCAGCAACATCGTCATGATTTTGGTGATGCTGGCAGGTGGCAGCTTCTCATGACTCTTCTTCTCATAAATTACTGTGCCGGTATCGGCATCGATTAAGACGGCGGACAACGCATTTTCCGCCAATGCGATTTCATCATCCCCGTCATGCGGACCGCCATGATTAGCACTGGTGTAGGTCGGCCACACCGATACGGCCAATACGAACGCGGCAAACCAGGTCAACATCCGTCTTTTCAAGGTTTATCCTCCTTCTAGACATAAGTCTGGATTCTGCTAACCTAGTATCGGCATGAAAGAGGAATAATATTCCTGTGCAAAAAGAAAAAACGCCTTTTAGGCGTTTGATTTCTTTGGCGTAAATGCCCCAATCCTCTAAAATAAGAGAAGTTGATGGCCTTATTTTGATCATTTGAGGCGTATGTCCACACCCCGTCGTTTAGCCAAAATAAGGCCATATGATTCCGTTATCTTATGAATATGACTACGTCGTCTGCGTCCCTCGCTCAGAATCGCTTAATCCCGTCTGGCGTTACCAGTGCGAACACCAGCGGGCGACGCGGCACCTTCGTACTGGAAATGCCATACGCGTTAAGAATGCGCCGCTGTGCCTCCGCGAGGCCCGTCTCATGGCTGCGGTTCAGATGCAGCACCGCCAGCGTTTCGCCTGCCTCAACCGGATCGCCGATTTTCTTGCGCAGCTCTACGCCGGCAGCCAGATCAATGACGGATTCCTTCGTCTCCCGGCCCGCTCCGAGCATCATGGCGGCGAGGCCAATCTCCTCGGCCTGAATCGATTCAACATATCCGCCCGCAGTTGCCTTCACATCCACCTTCAGCTCTGCTTCAGGCAGCAGCTCTGGGCGGCCGATTTGCTCCGTGTTACCGCCCTGCGCCGCAACCATTTGCTTCAGCTTTTCCAGCGCTTGACCGCTCTTAATCTGCTCGGCTAGCATCGCCTTCGCCTCTTCCTCGCTTGATGCCTTGCCGCCGAGAATCAGCATATGGGACGCCAGAATCAGGCAGACCTCCTCGAGATCGGCCGGTCCATCCCCGCGCAGCGTTGCCACGGCTTCCTTGATCTCCAGCGCGTTGCCGATTGCATGGCCCAGCGGCTGGTCCATGTCACTAATCACGGCAACCGTGCGGCGTCCGACCTGCGTGCCGATATCCACCATGGCCTTGGCTAGACGGATCGAGTCCTCCAGCGTCTTCATGAACGCGCCGCTGCCGGTCTTAACGTCCAGCACGATGGCGTCCGCACCAGCAGCGATCTTCTTGCTCATGACGCTGCTGGCGATCAGCGGGATGGAATCGACCGTCGCGGTGACATCCCGCAGCGCATACAGCTTCTTGTCGGCTGGTGTCATATTGCCGCTTTGGCCGACGACCGCAAGGCCGATTTCGTTCACCTGGCGGAAAAATTGCTCCTTCGTAAGCTCCACAGAGAATCCGGAGATCGCTTCCAGCTTGTCGATCGTCCCGCCGGTATGCCCGAGCCCCCGGCCGGACATCTTCGCAACCGGTACGCCGGCGGCCGCCACAAGCGGGCCTAAGACGACGGTGGTTTTATCGCCAACTCCGCCCGTTGAATGCTTATCGACCTTAATGCCACGGATGGAGCTAAGGTCAATCGTATCTCCGGAACCGGCCATTGCCATCGTCAGGTCGGCCGTCTCCCGGGCGCTCATCCCTTGATAATAAACGGCCATCGCCCATGCGGACATTTGGTAATCGGGGATTTGCCCCTCGCTGTACCCTTTGACCAAGAAGGCGATTTCTTCGCTCGTCAGCTCCTGGCCGTCCCTTTTTTTACGGATCAGATCTACCGCTCTCATCGCTCCTTGCCTCCGTTCTTCTTAAGCTTCGCCAATCTCCGGGATAATGGACAACACAAGGCTTAGAAACTTCTCACGCACGCGCTCGGTCGTCTCCATAACCTCCTGATGGGACAACGGTTGGTCCAAAATACCTGCCGCCATGTTGCTGATGCAGGAAATCCCCAGCACCTCGATGCCAGCATGGCGGGCAACGATCGTTTCCGAAACCGTGGACATCCCGACGGCATCGGCACCCAGCGTCCGCAGCATGCGGATTTCCGCTGGCGTCTCATAGGTTGGGCCCAACAAGCCAGCATAGACGCCTTCTTGCAGAGGCACTCCCTTGTCGGCAGCGACTTTCCGTGCAATCTCGCGCAGACGACGGCTGTACGCTTGGGACATGTCCGGGAAGCGCGGCCCCAGCTCCTCGTCGTTTGGCCCTACCAACGGATTACGGCCTGTGAGATTCAAATGGTCGGAGATCAGCATCAGATCTCCCGGCTCATAGGATGTGTTGACCCCGCCAGCTGCATTCGTGACCAGCAGCGTTTTGACGCCCAGCTCCTTCATGACCCGTACCGGGAAAGCCGTCATCTCCGGCCCGTACCCTTCGTACATGTGGAAGCGGCCTTTCATAAGCACAACCGGCGTACCCTGTACCGTCCCGATCAACAGCTCGCCTGCATGTCCCTCAACCGTCGACTGAGGGAAAAACGGGATATCGCTGTAGTTGATGCTGACGGGCTCTTCAATATGATCGGCCAGTACGCCTAATCCAGAGCCCAGGATTAATCCTACCTTTGGCGTAAGCGCCGACCGGGAACGGATATAATCTGCTGCTTCCCGGATCATTCCAATGTTTAATGTCGTCGTCATATCGTAATCCTCCTGGTTCACAAGCTATAAATGACAGTTGAGCTTCTGCGCTTATACGAGTTCGTGTAAGAAGCTCTTTCCGTGCTCGGTGGCATGGACCCCGAAATTGTCGGCGATCGTTGCGGCCAAGTCGGCATACGTCGCACGGATGCCCAGGCTGCCCGGCTTCTTCAAGCTTGGCCCATAAACAAGCAATGGCACATATTCGCGAGTATGGTCCGTTCCGGCATGAATCGGGTCGTTACCGTGGTCAGCCGTAATGATCAGCAAGTCGTTCTCGCCTACATTTTTCAGCAAATCTGGTACTGCCGCATCAAACTCCTCCAGCGCACGAGCGTAGCCCTGCGGGTCACGGCGATGGCCGTACAAGGAGTCGAAATCCACCAGGTTCGTAAACAGCATGCCGGTGAAGTCCTGGCCGATCCGCTGCAGCGTTTCTTCAATTCCGTGCTGGTTGCTCTTCGTTGGATACGAAGCAGTAATTCCTTCCCCGGAGAAAATATCGCCGATCTTCCCGATGGCCACCACTTCCTTGCCGGCATTTTTCAGCGCGTTGAGTACGGTTGGTTCCGGCGGTTTCACCGCATAATCGTGGCGGTTTGGCGTACGTTGGAAGTTTCCTGGTTGACCAACAAACGGACGGGCGATAACGCGCCCAACGGAATGCTCCGGCTCCAGCGTCAGCCGACGAGCGATTTCGCAAGCCCGGTACAGCTCTGGCAGCGGAATGATCTCTTCATGGGCTGCAATTTGAAATACGCTGTCCGCCGAAGTGTAGACGATCCAGCTTCCGGTTTTCATATGCTCTTCGCCGAGCTCCACCAAAATTTCCGTACCGGAGGCTGGCTTGTTGCCAATAATTTTACGTCCCGTTTCCTGCTCGAAGCGAGCGATCAAATCGCGCGGGAAGCCATTCGGATACGTTTGGAACGGCGTTTCAATCTTCAGGCCCATCAATTCCCAGTGGCCGGTCATTGTATCTTTGCCCGCAGAGATCTCTGCCATTTTCCCGAAGTAAGCGAGCGGCTCGTCCACCGGATCCAGATTCGGCAGCGCCGCGATATTGCCAAGTCCTAATTTTTGCAAGTTCGGCAGCTTCGTACCGGGTACGGTTTGCAAAATATGCCCCAAGGTATGTGCACCTTCGTCACCAAATTTTTTGGCGTCCGGCAGTTCACCGATCCCCACGCTGTCGAGGACGATGACGGTCATTTTTCTAAAACGATTTCCGTTTTCCATCTTCTATCACTCCTTTAATCTATGCAGCTTTAGTTATCCCTTCCCAGAAGGGAAACCATTCTAATGATCCTTCGGTTCCCCTTCATGAACGGCTTCCGGCGCTTTCGCCTCCCGCATGGCCCGCGGATGAAAGGCGTCGTAAACCGTCTTCAGATTGGACCTTGAACGACTTACATACATTTGAATTGTGGAGGCATCGGAATGCCCGAGCAGCTCCTGGACCGACCTCACGTCCGCTCCCCGCTCCAATAGATGGACGGCGAAGGAATGACGCAAGGTATGCGGCGTAATATCGGCCGTGATCCCGGCTTCCTGGCCATATTTCTTCATTATCTTCCAGAAACCTTGCCGGCTAATCCGCCCGCCCCGACGATTCGGAAAAAGAGCCGGGTTCTCCTTATCCTCCAAAATCAGACGGCTGCGTCCTTCCCTTAAATACATATCAAGCCATTCCGCGGTGACTTCTCCAAACGGAAGAATGCGTTCCTTCCCTCGATCCCCGGTGCACCTAAGAAAGTGAAGCTCCAGGTTCACATCGTTCTGGTTGAGCGCGATCAGCTCGGAAACGCGGATGCCGGTTGCATAGAGCAGCTCAAGCATCGCCTTGTCCCTTAAGCCTAATGGTGTGTCGGGCTTTGGGGCCTCCAGCAGCCGTTCGGTTTCCTCTACGGTGAGGGTTTGCGGCGGTTTTTTTTCGACTTTGGGCACCTCCAACATGATGAAGGGATCCTGGTCAATCCGCCGTTCCTGCAGTAAATACCGAAAGAAAGCGCGAAGGGTGACAGATACGCGTTGAATCGTTGCCGGCGCCTTGCCGAGATCTTTCAAGTAAGCGAAATAGAGCAAGATGCCCGCACGAGTCACTTGGCGGTAATCGCTGACCTGCTTCGATTGCAAATAGCTTATGTACTGCTTGAGATCCCGCGCATAGGACTCCCGCGTTGCTTCACTTAATGCCCGTTGCCCGGCCAAAAACGAAATAAAAGAGGCCGCATCCCTTTCCATGCGCTGCGCCTCCTTTCCTGGTTATCAAATGCAATATCCTCAGCCATCCGCCTTGATTACTATTTCCACACTCTTGCTAAATTTCCCTGCTGTCCAGCTAATGAACTACTCTCCATACCAGAAAAATAACTTCAGCCGCTCCGTCATGTTCTCCATCATGTTATTTCCGGGTACGCCTTCATAAAATACTTTCACCGCAGAGCCTTCGGGTACGCGGTACTTGTCCTCACGAAAGAGAACATCGTCCAGCAGTCCTAACGCCTTATAAAAAGTATACGCAAGAGCAACAAACAGGATCAAATATTTCCCTGTTCTGAGCCATTTTCGAAGCGAGATGACCATGAACCCCATCCTCTCTATCATTGGTGGAGGCGCCTGCTTGTCTGCTAGGACACCCTATGTATTAAGTATATAGAGAGAGACTAGGGAGTATGCGGAAATGACTTCATAGATGATGCGGCTTACGCGGCGTTCCCTCGTGCAAGGCAACGTAAAAAGCTCCCTACGGCAGGGCCGTAAAGAGCTCGGCTTAACGAAGTTATTTCTTATTGTCTGTTCCAGGCGAATCGTTGTTCTTGTCCTTGCATCGGTAACAAATGCCTTGAAAATCCAACCGGTGATCGAGCACCGTAAAATTGAATTCCTTCTCCAAGCGTTCCTCGAGCGGTCCAAGCCAATCCTCGCGAATTTCATCCATTGCCCCACACTGAACACAGATCAAATGGTGGTGATGATGTTTAGTCGTATCGGTACGCAAGTCGTACCGGGCTACACCGTCGCCGAAGTTGATCTTCTCCACAACGTGAAGCTCGCTGAGCAATTCCAATGTTCGATAGACCGTGGCCAGGCCGATCTCCGGTGCCTTGTCTTTGACGAGCATGAAAACATCTTCCGCACTCAGATGATCATCTTCATTTTCGAGCAAAACGCGTACCGTGGCTTCCCGCTGGGGCGTCAATTTGTAACCGTGGGATTGTAACTGCTGTTTGATTTTTTCGATCTTTGCTTCCATGTTATCCCTCCCCCAGCCTTGCCGCACATCCAATAAGTTCATGACCACTTCTTTCATTATAGGGGGAGATATTCAACAAAGTCAAACATTTTGGTAGATTGCAAAATCTGAGGGAATCCTTATCACCAGGATGTTTTAAAAATTAGTAGAACGTGCTAGAAAAAACGAATATCCCCCGTCCAGGCCAGCAGCCAGGTGCGGGGGATGTATTTTTCTACACAGGCACAAACTCATGCAATCAACGGCGTCACCCAACTCATCATCACCGGCGTCACCCATGTCTCGAACGAGGAGATGGCAAGCAGCGCCACTGCCATGGCCAACGTCAGCCCTGTATACGACAGGAAAGGCCGGGTAGCCTGGCCGGGACGGCTCATCAACACACGCGAGCGAATGATGTTGAGCGAGAAGCTCACCGCTGCGACGCTGGCGATCAGCAGGGCTGGAATCACAATCAGATTATGCGGCGCTACGGAAACGAGGGAAAACAGCAGCCCCTTCCATGTATATTGGCCAACCAAATAGCCGACGGTGAAGCCAATTAATACCCCTTTTAAAAAATCGAGAATCAAGATCCCCGGAAGCCCAATTACGGATAATCCCAACAGCCAGATCAGACCTAGCCATTTTAGATGTAACCCGGCAACTTGCCAGAACGTCATCGGTTGAAATTCGGACCCGCCTTCGTTGATCGATAGAAAGAAATCACCTAAAAATCGGGAGATATCCTGTTGTTGTTCCAATGTTAATGCGTTGACCATGAGCGCACCGAATACGACGCCCATTAAAAACAGCACGGAAACAAAAACATATAGCGGCGTTTGATCTTTAAGCGCATGGCGAATTGGGTGCAGCATCGAGTTTTGCCTCCTAGCTTGTTCTATAAGGTCTTATCTTATCCCTATGAACTAGCCTCCCTGTTTATGCCTTCCGCATGTCGAGACCGCCGCCGCTAGATTAAGATTTTTTCACTTTGCCGTATATTCCCCCGCCGCCTGCACTAAGTTCGAGCCTGCCGCTGCGGGCCATGCCAATAAGCTGGGCCAGATCCATACCCACCGCCTCAGCCAGTTCCTCCTCTGGCACGTGATGCAAAATGTTCATCTCCGTGCCGAACCTGTCCAGCAGCAGCTCTAATTTTGCCGGTCCCAGGCCCGGGATAAACTCCAGGGGAACTTGGTAATGATACGGCGGACGATACCGCGGTACACTGGGTTCCGCGCGATCGGCGATCGAGCGAATGCGGTCCAGCACGCCTCGCACCAGCTTCGGGCTGCCGCAATAGGGACATCGTTCTACATTAGCTTCGGCCTCATCGATGATATAGTTACAGTTGCTGCAGTATGTTCGATGATATTTGCCAAGACGCGGATTTAGTCCGTAGTTGCCGGCCACCAACCGCCCCTCTTCACGCCGAAGAGCCTTCACGAATTCATGATAACTCGCTTCCTTCAAGCGCAGTTCATTATACTCCCGACCGATTTTGCCCAGCGAATGTGCGTCGGAATTGGTTAAAATCGGAAAAGGATCAAGCTCACTGATCAATCCGGCCATCTCCGTATCCGCGCTGAGCCCCAGCTCCACCGCGCTGATCAGGGAGAGATCCAGCACATTCGACATTCGAGGAGCGCAGCTTCCGTAAATGCTGCGATGCGGCGTGAAAATATGGGCCGGAATGATCATACCGCCGCGGGCATACACCTCTTCCTGCAGCGTAACCGCCGGAGCGTACACGCGCTGCGAGCTTAACCCCACATTTTTCATTCTTGCTTTCAGCCATTCAGTAAAGCCGCGAATCGTCTCCAGGTGTGGGAAAAAAGCAAGCAAATGCGCCGGCCCCATCCCCGGTTCTCGGATTTCCAGTTCACATCCCAGCAGAATCGTCGTCCCTTGATAGGCGATGCCGCCCTCCTTCAGCTCCTGCATTTCCCCCTGCTCCAGGCACCGGTCGATATCCTCTTGCACCCCTGGGGCATGACAGTCAATGATACCAACCAACCCGATCCCTTTGCGCTTTGCAGCCTCCTTGGCGATCCCGGCAAAGGTCAGATCACGGCTGCCGCTGATCTTCACCGGCTCCCCTCGCCCGGTTCGTCCGATGTGAATATGCAAATCGGCGAATACGGTCGTAAGCTCGGCCGAGGTGGTCGTGGAACTTGAGATCATAATCTTGCCCCTGCCTGTTCGCGCACAACCTTCAGCTGCCAGATATACACTGCCAGAATCGTTTTGGCATCCGCAATCCGCCCCTCCGAAATGAGGTCAAGCGCCTCCTCCAGCGTCACTTCCTGAACTTCAAGGAATTCGTCCGCATCCAGCGACATCTCTCCCGGACTCAACTGCTCGGCCAAGTAGAGATGAATGATTTCATCTGCGAACCCCGGCGAAGTGTAAAAGGAGTGCAAATGAATCAATTTATCGCAGCGATACCCGGTCTCCTCCTGCAGCTCACGGACCGCTGCCTCCGCAGGATCTTCGCCTGGCTCCAATTTACCCGCCGGAATCTCTAATTCACATCGGCCCATCGCTTGGCGATATTGGTCCACCAGCAACAAACGTCCCTCATGCACCGCCAGCACAGCAACCGCACCCGGATGCTTCACAATTTCACGGGTTGCCGTCGTGCCGTCCGGCAGTTTGACAGTATCCAATTGCAAGGAGATCACTCTCCCCTGGAAGATCGACTCTGTGGAAACCGTGGTTTCCTTTAATTTATCGTTAGCCGCCATTTCTTGTTCCTCCCTTAATCGTGTCATCAACCGTTCCAATCATACATAACTTGTCCACACGAGACATATGGTGTTATTATACCAAACCGTTCGGAAAGGAGCCCCCTTATGAAAAGCTATTTTACGGAAGACCGTGTACGCGCTCAGGGTAAAGCTTGGCAGATTCGCCTTCTGCTGTCCCAATGGAAAAAAGAATCAGGACGTGACGTAAAAATCACGGATTTGATTCATTCCTATCAAAATAGTTATTCAGTTAAGGGAAAATCGGTTAATAAAAGGAGGGGGTGAAAAATGCGCAGTCCTACCGGACAGCTTAAAAATATGGGAAAACTCGTAGAAATGATCCAGAATGCCGTATCCACAGGTCGGATTGACGTTGCTGAACAGCTAGCGGGGCAGATGGACAACTATTTGCTTAGCGAGCTGATCCAGTCTTTATATAAAGAAGGTTATGTCGCACTAGCCAAAGAACGGCTGCTGCAGATCGAACCTCGGTTGCTTCGCGAGCCCACTCCCCCCTTCTTGGAGCTAAGTCTGATTTGGGCAGAGATTTGTTATGATGAGAGAAATTACGAAGAAGCCGCTCCCATCTTTGAAGCACTTGCTGAGCAGAATCCCGATTTCGCAGCAGCTCGTTTCGGTGCAGCCTCCTGTTACTTGCAACTCGCGATCACCAATCTCGAGCGACGAATCCAACTGTATCACCCGCCAAAATATGAGCAGGAGAAAATATGCAAATATTTAGACGATTTCCACCAAGCTCTGAACTTGATTCAAGCTTCAGGCTGGCATACCAAGTGGAGTACTACGCAGGTTCGTCACTTCCCGGCCAAATCGTCTACTCGGCTGCATTAATGTGAATTAATGGTAGAGAATATACAAAATAAAACCCGGTGCGCATTGGTCGCACCGGGCATTCTGACATTCTTTAAGGGATCAAGAGGAGGATACCGATTGGCGTACGATCTCCAGCGCAAACTGCGCTGTTTTTACGAGATCGTCCTTCTTGATTCTTTCGCTGGTCGTATGGATGTCCTCATAGCCGATCGCCAAATTCACCGTTGGAATCCCCAGGCTATTAAAGACATTCGCGTCGCTGCCGCCGCCGGTCGTAAACGTCGTTCCCGCAAGCCCGAGCGCAGCCGCCGCTTGCTTGGCGATCCGCAGCACAGGGGCTTCCTCCGGGATCCGGAATGCCCGATACAGCACCTCGCTGCGGAATTCTCCCTTGGCTCCAAAGTCGCGGCATGCGGATTCCATCGCTTCCTTCATGTCCTGAAGCTGCTTGTCGACCTTCTCTTGGGACATGCTGCGTGCTTCGCCATATAAGATGACGTGATCCGGTACGATGTTCGTCGCACCGCCGCCTTCAAACTTGCCGATGTTAGCGGTTGTCTCTGCGTCAATACGCCCGAGCTTCATACGTGCCAACGCCTTGCCCGCGACCTGAATTGCGCTGATGCCGTCTTCCGGATTGACACCGGCATGAGCCGCTTTGCCGTAAATCTCGATTTCTACTCGCGCCTGTGTGGGAGCGCCGATGCAAATCGTGCCTACTTCACCGCCGGTGTCGATCGCGAACCCGAACTTCGCATCAACATACTGTGCCTCCAGCGCCCGTGCCCCGCGCAGGCTCGATTCCTCGCCAGCCGAGATGACAAACTGGATTTGTCCGTGTGGAATTTGCTTCTCCTGAAGAACTTGAATCAGCTCCAGCAGCACCGCTACACCCGCTTTGTCGTCCGCTCCAAGGATCGTCGTGCCGTCGCTGCGAATCCATCCGTCCTCCCCAACAATCGGTTTAATCCCTTTGCCCGGAGTAACGGTATCCATGTGGCAGGTGAACAGGAAGGGTTCCGCGGACACGCCTTCACTAGCTTTCAGCGTAGCGATCAGGTTCCCGGCGCCATGTCCCGTCTCTGCCGCCGAACCGTCCTCTACAACGTCCAGTCCCAATTCGCTGAATTTCTGTTTTAACACATCGGCTATTTGGCGCTCGTGTTTCGTTTCGCTGTCCACCTGCACCAGCTCCAGAAATTGTCCGATGAGGCGTTCCTCGTTAATCATTGGACTTTCCTCGCTTTCTTCGATACGATAATAAGAGTGAGAATAATATACGTTTAAGTCAAAGGAGTTACCATGATGCGCAAAAATACAATGAGAATCGTCGTATATTTGATGTTGTTTGCCATGCTGGCTTCAACGCTGATCGCTTTCCTAGAACCCTTCTTCATTCGCTAACCAACCCGCTTTGGGGGCTGCTTAAGCCTCGACCCAAGCCCCCGAACGCCCAAATATCGCGTTAAACTTCGGAACGATTTCCCTTGCGACTTGCTCAACCGTAAATGAGCGGCCAGTCACGTCTTCGAGCGAGGTCACCCCGTATTCTTGAATCCCGCAAGGTATTATTCCGCGAAAGCCTTCCTCTTGAATACCAGACTTCACATTAAAAGCAAAGCCGTGGCTCGTAATAAAACCTCGATGATGCCTGCATTTGTTGAACTTGACGCCAATCGCACAAATTTTCACGTCACCAACCCACACTCCGGTATATTCCGGTTTACGTGAGCCTTCGATGCCAAACTCGGCCAAATAATCGATAATCACCTGCTCCAGCTGGCGCAAATACCCGTGCAAATCCAGCCCGCGCCCGGCCTCTAACCGAAGCAGCGGATAGCCAACTAGCTGCCCGGGGCCATGGTATGTAATATCTCCCCCGCGATCGATTTCAAACACAGCAATGCCCCGCTCCTGCAGTTGCTCAGGGCTTAGGAGCAAATGTTCAGGATGGTTTTGGGAGCCTATCGTATAGGTCGGCGGATGCTGCAACAGCAGCAGGTGTTCTCCCTGCTGCTGTGCATCCATCTCTTTAATGAGCCGTTTCTGCAAATCCCAGGCTTCCCCATATTCCATCATCGGATAATAGCGTACTGTCAAGCCTTCGTTCATCGCATTGTCGCCTCGATTCTTATGTTACGTTCAATATACCTGCGTGTCCAAATTGTAGCTTTCCATATTTTCCTTCACCCGCTGCATAAAGCGGCCGCAAATTACACCGTCCAAAATCCGGTGGTCCAAGGACAGGCACAGATTAGCCATCGAACGGACGGCAATCATATCGTTGATCACAACCGGCCGCTTCACGATCGACTCAAACGTCAGAATCGCGGCTTGCGGGTAATTGATAATCGGTTGCGTCAAAATGGAACCAAAGGAACCGGTATTGTTCACCGTAAACGTGCCGCCCTGCATGTCTTCCAGCTTCAACTTGCCGGAGCGGACCTTCGTTGCCAGCTCCTCGATTTCCCGTGCCAGACCTGCGATATTTTTCTGATCGGCCTTCTTGATGACCGGCGTCAGTACCGAATCCTCGGTCCCAACGGCAAGGGAGATATTGATATCGCGTTTGACGATGATCTTGTCCACAGCCCATACCGAGTTCATGATCGGATAATCCTTGATGGCTCCTACAACCGCCTTCAGCAGGAAAGCCAGGTACGTCAGATTGACGCCTTCCTTCTGCATAAACTCCTGCTTGATCTTGTTACGCAGCTGGACCAGGTTGGTCACGTCGACCTCGATCATCATCCAGCCGTGTGGAATTTCCGACACACTTTGGCGCATCCGGGTTGCGATCGTGTTGCGGATCGGGGTTACGTCGATAAAATACTCGGAACGGTCGCCCCCTTCCACCTCGATGGTTGGGATCGGCGGGTTCTCCGTCAAGTGCAAGCCGGAATGACGCACCGGACCCGGAGCATCGTTGATCACGGCCGGGATCACGCGCTGCGACACCGGTGTAGCTGAAGACGCTGCTGGCGCTGACTGCAGCGGCACGGACGGTGCAGCAGCCGTCGTTGCTGCCGGTGCTGGTGGCGCAGCAACACTGCCGCGGCCGCCTTGCTCGATGTAAGCCAGCACATCCTTCCGCGTAATCCGTCCGCCAAGCCCCGTGCCCGTAATTTGCCGCAGATCAATCCCGTGTTGGGCAGCTAACGTCTGCACGGCCGGCGAATACCGGTGGCGCTGCGACTGATCGGGCTGTTCCCCCGCACTTGCCGCGCCGGCAGCAGAACGGGCAGCTTCATTCACCGCTGAGTCGCCGGCTGGCGCATCAGCAGCCGCGTTCGCCGTCTCGATCCGACAGATCACGGCACCAACCTGAACCTCTTGCCCTTCTTCTGCTAGCAGCTCGCCCATTACACCGTCGACCGTCGAAGGGATTTCCGCATTAACTTTGTCCGTAATAACCTCAAGGATCGGCTCGTATTGTTCAACGGGATCCCCCGGCTTCTTCAGCCATTTCCCGATCGTCGCCGAGACAAGCGATTCGGCGAGCTGGGGTAATTGCACGTCTATCAATGTTTTATTGGATGACATTCGTATCCTCACTCCCAATCAATAAAGCGCCAATTGAAGCATCGCTTCTTTGACCTTATCTTTGCTAAGCATAAAGAACTTCTCCATCGGAGGGCTAATCGGCATCGCCGGAACGTCCGGTCCGCACAGTCTTGCAATCGGAGCATCCAACTCGAACAAGCACTCTTCAGAAATAATCGCCGATACTTCTGCACCAATACCGCCGGTTTTATTATCCTCATGGATAATTAGGACCTTGCCTGTCTTGCGGGCAGCCTCAATAATAGCTTCGCGGTCCAGAGGCTGCAGCGTGCGCAAATCAAGAATGTGGGAGCTGATCCCTTGCTCTGCCGCCAGCTCTTCCGCAGCCTGCATCGCAAAATGCAGCGGCAAGCTGTAGCTTATAACCGTAATGTCATCGCCTTCCCGCAGCACCTTCGCTTTGCCGATCGGAACGATATAATCGTCCTCCGGCACCTCTTCCTTGATGAGCTTATAACATTTCTTATTCTCAAAGAACAACACCGGATCGGGGTCGCGGATCGCTGCCTTCAGCAAGCCTTTGGCATCATAAGCGGAATAAGGGGCAACGATCTTCAGCCCCGGGGTACCGAAGAAAATCGATTCCGGACATTGGGAATGGTACAACCCGCCAAAAATCCCGCCGCCGATTGGAGCGCGGACCACAACCGGGCAATTCCAGTCGTTGTTGGAACGATAGCGAATTTTCGCCGCTTCGTTAATAATCTGGTTCGTCGCCGGCAGCATAAAGTCCGAATATTGCATTTCTGCGATCGGCTTCAGACCATACATCGCTGCACCAATCGCAACACCGGCAATGGCCGATTCCGCCAGCGGCGTATCGATGACGCGCATTTCACCGAACTGCTCCTGCAGCCCTTTCGTTGTGGTGAACACGCCGCCCTTAACGCCGACGTCTTCCCCCAGAACAAACACGCTTTCGTCCCGCTCCATTTCTTCCTTCATGGCCAGACGAATCGCGTCGATATATTCCATCACCGGCATGATTACTGCTCCTCCCCTTCGCTGGCATAGACATGCAGCAGCGTGTCTTCCGGCCGTGGGAACGGCGCATTGTCAGCCGCTTCCACCGCTTCCTTCAGCTGTTGTTGGATATCCCGCAACAGCGCTTCGTCCTGCTCCTCGCTCCAAATGCCGGTTTCGATCAGGTACGACTTCATTTTAGGGATACCGTCTTTTTTCCAGTTCTCTTCTACTTCTTCCTTCGTCCGATACGCCAGATCATTATCCGATGTCGAGTGCGGAGACAGGCGGTACATCATCGCTTCAATCAGTGTAGGCCCTTCGCCGCGAATCGCGCGTTCCCGCGCTTCCTTCACAACTCGGTACACCTCCAGCGCATCATTGCCATCGACACGAACCCCAGGGAAGCCATACCCTTGAGCCCGATCCACCACGCGACCGCCCAACTGCTTCTTCACCGGCACAGAAATGGCATATTGGTTATTCTCACACAAGAAGATGACCGGCAGCTTCTGAACACCGGCAAAGTTTAACCCTTCGTGAAAATCCCCCTGATTGCTGGAGCCTTCCCCAAACGTGACATAAGAAACAATGTCTTTCTTCTGCATTTTGGCCGCCAAGGCAACGCCTACGGCATGGGGCACCTGCGTGGTTACCGGACTGGAGCCGGTCACGATACGCAGCCGTTTGCTGCCGAAATGTCCTGGCATCTGACGGCCGCCGCTGTTCGGATCATCCGCTTTGGCAAAGGCTGAGAGCATTAATTCCGTAAGCGACATGCCCACGGCCAGTACAAAGCCGTAGTCCCGGTAGTAAGGCAGGAAATAGTCGCGCTCACGATCAAGCGCAAACGCCGCAGCAACCTGCGTGGTTTCTTGACCGATCCCGGAAACGTGGAAATTAATTTTTCCGGCCCGCTGCAGCAATAGGTTACGCTCATCGAATTTGCGTGCGGTCACCATATATCTGTACATCTCAATGACTTCTGCATCTGTTAGTCCGAGTTGCTTATGTTTTGGCTCGGTTTGAACTACACTTTTGGCATTCATGGGAGTTACCTCCTTTGATTGGGGCGTTACATACCTTAATCTTAACACCAGGTACTAAGACTTGGAATAAGTTTATTATAATCGTTTTGCAGCGAAAAGGAAAATATTCATCATTTTGCCCGTTACCTCAAGCGTTTAAGGAGTTCCCGTCCACGGCCAGCGCTGCTTCCCCGATAATTTCTGCCAGCGTCGGATGGGCAAAGGTGACTTGTCCAACTTCCCAAGGCGTCGCATCCAGCACCTGGGCCAGTGCCGCTTGGCTGATCAGCTCCGTCACATGCGGCCCGATCATCTGTACGCCGAGAATATCATTGGTGCGGGCATCGGCCACCATTTTCACAAATCCTTCCGTTTCGCCATGCACCAGCGCCTTACCAATCGCCGAGAACGGAACTTTGCCAACTTTAACCTCCAGCCCTTTAGCCTTCGCTTCCTTGGCGGTGATTCCAACCGATGCGACTTCAGGACGGGTGTACACGCAGCGCGGAACTTGGCTTTCTTGATAACCATGCGAGGCTTCCCCGGCCAAATGATGGACGGCAGTTAACCCTTCATGGCTGGCGGCATGTGCGAGCTGAAGCCCGCCGATGCAATCGCCGATGGCGTAAATATGCGGTTCCGTGGTTTGCATATATTCATTTACCCGAATGAAGCCGCGTTCTAACCCGATGTCGGTATTTTCGAGCCCAATATTCTCCACGTTGGCCTGGCGTCCGATGGATACCAGCAGCTTGTCCGCTTCGAGCCGGATCGATTCGTCCCCTCGTTTTGCGGAGATTTGCACCCGGTTATGACCAACTTCTAAAGAACTCGGATCAACCGTAACCCCTGTGATGACTTGAACGCCGCGCCGTTGCAACTGCTTCTGTAATTCACGGGCGATATCCTCATCTTCTGCCGGCAGCAGCTGATTCGCGGCTTCTACCACGGTCACCTGCACGCCAAAATCATTTAGCAGGGAGGCCCATTCAACCCCGATGACGCCGCCTCCCACAATCAGCATCGAGCCGGGAAGTTCGGATAGCTGCAGCGCTTCATCGCTGCTAAGAATATAATTCCCGTCCGGCTCAAGCCCTGGCAGCATTCGCGGCCGTGAGCCTGTGGCGATGATCAAGTTCGTAGGCACGACCGTCTCCATTTCACCATCCGGAAGCTCCACGGCAACGGCTCCGCTTTTGGGAGAGAAAATCGACGGCCCGATCACTCGCCCATTTCCTTCAATCACGCGGATTTTATGTTTACGCATCAAATATTGGACCCCTTTATGCAGTTGATCCACGATGCTTTGCTTTCGTTCCTGCACTTTCGGGAATACGAGCGTCACACCGCTTGTCTCGATGCCGTAACTTGCACTGTCCTTCATTTGCGCGTAGAGCTCCGCACTGCGTAGCAGCGCTTTGCTTGGGATACATCCGCGATGCAGACAGGTTCCCCCCAGCTTGTCCCGCTCAATAATGACAACGTCTTTCCCCAACTGTGCCGCGCGAATGGCTGCGATATATCCGCCGGTCCCTCCGCCAAGCACCGCTACATCACAAGTAATTGCCATAATTCATCTCCACCCATTCTATCAATTCAGTCACTTTCCCCTATTTTACCTTGTTTTTCCGTTATTACAAATCAAAGCCGTAAATAGACATCCCCTCAGGAAAAAGGTATGATATTTTTAACAATACATAGCCATTTCGAGAGGGAAAGGAAGATCTAGCGCATGAGGCTCAAGTTCTCCCGGTTTATTGCGATTATTTTGCTGGTGATTCCCGGCATTGCAGCGATGATCGGATTTATAAAAATCAAAGACACCTTATTTGATTATATGTCAGCACACGGCGACGATTCGTTAACCCGAGTCACATTTGACTGGTTAAACTTCGGGCTAGGCGTTGTTCTGTTTGCAGCCGGCGCCGGATTTTTGGGCGGGTGGATCTTCTTCCGGGATCGCAAGCGGAATTACCTAGGTCCCAGATTTCGCAAAAAAGACGAAGCTGCCCAAGCCGCTGCAAAAGAACCAGAATCCGCTGTGGTACAGCACGACTAACCTATAGAATCATATGAAAAAACCTCTTTCGCTTTATCTTCAGCGTAAAGAGGTTTTTTAGCTTATTCATATAACGCTTCCTTCAGTTTGGTCGACATCCGCGAGCCTTGATGGGCATTTGCACGAAGCAATGCCTTGCGTAACCTAGCGTTCTCTGCAAGAAGCTGTTCGTAACGTTGGATTAGTTCCAGAAGGGCCTGCCGTTGATTTTCTTCCAAATCCGTGCCCTCCAGCAATTCCCGGTAAGCTGCCGGCTCAAGATCGTTCGTCATATTAATGCTCATCCTTTCTCCTGATGGCATTATACCATAAGCTCCCGATGCTGGATGTGCGAGGTTTCCACCTGAATGGTGGTATGACCGATGTGGAACGTCTTCTCCAAGGCAGTAATTGCTTCCTGTAACACGGCTTGGCTTTGACTGCCATCCTCTATTGTTAAGTGACAGCTTAACGCATCCATCCCCGAAGTGATGGTCCAAATATGCAAATCATGGACTTCCACAACCCCAGGAATCCCTTCCAGACACTGCTTCACCTGACTTTGATCGATCGATGCGGGCGAGCCTTCCATCAATATGTGCACCGATTGGCTGATGACGCTCCAGGCACTTCGAAGAATTAACAAAGCGACCAGAACACTGATAATCGGGTCAAAAATATACCAGCCAAACAACGACATCACGATTCCCGCGAGAATAGCGCCAACCGAACCCAAAGCATCTCCAAGTACATGCAGATAAGCGCTTTTCAGGTTTAAGTTGCCTTTGACGTCGCCTTTCTTCAGCAATACCGCTGCGCTAGCTAAATTCGCAAATAAACCGATCACTGCAATCACGATCATCGTATTGCTGGACACGGTTGGCGGATCAAGTAATCGCCCGTAAGCTTCCCAAAAGATAAACCCGGCGATCACAAACAGGGCTCCCCCATTCAGCAGAGCCGCCAGGATCTCCATACGGTGGTATCCGTACGTATTTCGCTTAGAAGCAGGTCGAGCGGCAAACCAAAAGGCAATCAGGCTAAGCAGCAGCGAGCTGGCATCGCTTAACATATGACCGGAATCAGACAATAAAGCAAGGCTGTCGGTAATCAAACCGCCGCAAAATTCAAGAACCGCGATCGAAGCCGTGATCAATAAAGCGATCCACAGCCCCTTCTTGTTTCCAGAACGCGCCGCATGATGATCGTGGAAATGGCCGGCATGGCTAGGGTCATGGCCGTGATGATGATGAGCGTGATGATGTCCCATGAATCTCCCTCCTATTCGCAACAAGCGTGTTGAATCGCCTGTTTCAAGAGTGAAATCACATGCTCGTCGTCACAACTGTAGTACACCGTATTGGCCTCTCGCCGGAACTTGACCAGCCGCAAATTTCGCAGCAAACTGAGTTGGTGGGACACCGCCGACTGCGACAAATTCAACACCTCCGACATATGCGTCACGGAACATTCTTCTTCCGACAGCAAATGAAGAATTTTGATTCGGGTCGGATCAGATAATGCTTTGAATATCGTAGAAACCTTCTCCAGTGTATCCGGGCTCAGATCAACGTGTAATTTTTTATCCACTTGGTCGTTCCCCTCTCGAAATAACTGTATATGAACATATGCTCATATACAGAATAATCCTAAAGGTCCTATATTGTCAATCAACAAGTGCGGATTTTCGTCTTAGGCAAAATAAAAAACGGCCGCATCCCGGTATACACCGAGAGGGACCGCCTTTCATTGAACCTTTCTGGATCGCTGCATAAGTGAACGACCAACGGCTTATGTTCTCCCGTCGTTATCACTATTCGTGTCCTCAGACTTTCAAGACACCTTATGCTCGATCCGCAGCTTATCCGCTACCATGGCGATGAATTCACTATTGGTCGGCTTGGATTTGGAGATATTGATCGTATAACCAAAAAGATGGCTGATGGAGTCGATATTGCCACGGGTCCAAGCGACTTCAATCGCATGACGAATTGCACGCTCTACGCGGGATGGCGTCGTTTTAAATTTCTCCGCGATTGCTGGATACAGCGTTTTCGTAATAGCGCCTAAAATTTCGATGTTGTTATACACCATTGTGATCGCTTCGCGCAGATATTGATACCCTTTAATATGCGCCGGAACTCCGATTTCATGTATGATCGATGTGATGTTCGCATCGAGGTTCTTCCCTTTGCCCAAAGGCACCACATTCGATTTGGCAAACGAAGTAGAAGGTGCGCTGTTGCTCAAGGTTTGGACACCCACGAGCTGACGAATCCGATTCGCCAACACTTCCATGTCAAATGGTTTCAAGATGTAGTAAGAAGCTCCAAGCTGAACGGCACGCTGCGTGATGTTCTCTTGACCAAAGGCGGTCAGCATGATGATTTTAGGCTGAGGGGTCAGGTTCAGGCCGCGAATGCGCTCAAGCACACCGAGTCCGTCCAGATGAGGCATAATAATGTCAAGGATCAAGACATCGGGAACTCTTGCTGCTTGATCGATCATCTCCAGTACTTCTTCCCCGTTATAGGCGATTCCCGAGACGACCATATCGTCTTGCTCCGAAATGTATTCCGCGAGCAAATTCGTAAATTCACGATTATCATCTGCCAACAACACTTCGATTTTCTGCACTGCCTACTTCCTCCTTCAGGTAATTGGATAGGTTTATTCATTGCTTCTCTTCTTACCAGAATAAGGATTCGACATGCAAAAGTAAATTCCTTCTGTCGAAAATTATTTTTATTTATTTTTTTGCATGATTGATATATAATAAATTATTTATTTACAGAAAGCGATCTAATTCGGATACATTCGACATTTGCATACAGATTGAAAGCTGTGTTTGTCGACCTATGCTTAAGGAAATTCCCTTCTTGGATGCCAATCCCCTGAAGTTTATACTTTCTGATATCTAAAAAAATCTTAAGGCAGCGTTTAGCTCGCCTTAAGATTTTGCATCGAGTCTTTCGTGCTTTGTAAAATACCGGCATCCTGCAGCATCCATTCGATAAAGCAACCATATCCTGATTTCGGGTCGTTGACGAACACATGAGTCACAGCACCGATGAGCTTGCCGTTCTGAAGAATTGGACTACCGCTCATGCCTTGAACGATACCACCGGTCTTCTCCACGAGACGCGGGTCGGTAATGCGAATAACTAATCCTTTCGTTTCCGGTGCACTCTGTTTGGAAACATGGACGATTTCGACTTTAAACCGCTCTACACGTTGACCTTCAACGACGGTCAGAATTTCAGCCGGTCCTTCCTTCACTTCTTCTGAAAAAGCGACGGGAATCGGTTTCTCATAAAGGCTATGCTCTGGATTTTGCGACATCTTCCCGAAGATCCCAAAATTCGTATTGCGTTCGATATTGCCTAGGGTCTTACCTTCTTTGAGAAAGTGAGCCCGCTTCTCCCCGGGTTCACCGCTTTCGCTCTTGGAGATGGATGTGACGCTGGATTGCAGAATTTGCCCGCTGCCGACGACGATCGGCGTTTGGGTATTCATATCGGTAATAATGTGACCGAGGGCCCCATAGACGCCGTGATCCGGGGCATAAAACGTCAAGGTGCCGACCCCTGCAGCCGAATCCCGGATATACAAGCCAAGTCTCCAGGCCCGATCCTGCTGATCATATGCTGGATTTAAGGACGTGGTGAGCTCCTTATCGTTCCGCATATAGGTGATCTTAAGAGGCCGTTGATGTTTGCCAGCTTCAGCGGCAATTTCCGCCACTTCACGAACATCGTGGAGCTTCATTCCGTTAATGTGGGTGATCAAATCACCGGCTTGGATTCCGGCCGCTTCGCCGGGTGAAACTTTGCCGGTATCCGTTACAACTTGATGATGCCCGACCACTAAGATCCCGGCGGATTTCACCTTGACACCGATGGTTTGTCCGCCGGGAATCACTTTAAGGTCCGGGATGACATTGACCTTGACGGTCTTTAGAGGAATTTGACCGAATAATTTCATGCGGAGGTTGGCTTCTCCACTCCGAAGCGACGAAAGCTTGAGCGGATGTCCTAACGATACTTTCATGGATGGGTTCGCTTGCCCGTTGACCATCACTACATCAGGGCGATCTACGCTGACTTCGGCCTGCACGGGTAAAGCAAATGAAATTTGTGTTCCCTGACCCTGAAACAGGCGTAACTCGTCCGGCAGTACAGGAAGCCGCCCTTCAGCGGCAGACGTGCCGAGAAAACAAAAGAAGAAGGCAAGAAAAAGACCGAGCATTCGATTCCTGAGGTTCGGGTTCAATGGCTGTCACGCTCCCTTAGCTTCTTTCGCTTGACGAAACGGTGGTCGCCAATTGCGTACCTATAAGATACCCCGGGTCAGGTGTTTTATTACTGTCAATCATTGTGCCAGACTTAATAAAACATCCTTTTGTGCCTGTGCCAGCTTCAGCATTTCTTGGGCATGATGCTGGGTCTTTTCCGTGATTTCTACCCCGCCGAGCATGCGGGCCAGTTCATTCACTCGTCCGGCTTCATCTAAGGAAGCAACGCGTGTCATGGTGCGGCCGTCTTCAACGACTTTCTCGATGAGGTACTGCCGATCCGCCATGCAAGCCACCTGCGGCAAATGTGTGATGGCGAAAACTTGGCACAATCCAGACAATCGCGACAATTTGTCGGCAATCGACTGAGCGGCCCGTCCGCTGACACCCGTATCCACTTCGTCAAAAATGAGTACAGGAACCTGTTCATGCCGGGCAAAGATGCTCTTAAGCGCCAGCATCATGCGGGACAGCTCACCGCCGGATGCAATCTTGCTAAGCGGTCGGAGCGGCTCTCCGGGATTTGGCGAAATGAGGAATTCAGCATTGTCGATACCGTGTTTGCCGGGACGGATCTTCTTTCCTTCCCATTCCAATCCGTTGGCATCCTCCATAAGGCTTAACTTCACTTCCAGAGAGGTCCGACCCATTTGCAGGTCTTTAAGCTCCGCCTCGATCTGGGCCGCGAGTTCAACGGCCTTCTGCTGCCGTACTGCACTTAGCTCGAAAGCCTGCTTCATCAGCCGCTCGGTTAATTTCTCCCGTTGCACCTGCAGCTGCTCCAGGCGTTCATCCTTATTCTCCAAGGCATCCACTTCCTGGCGAATCTTCTCATAATACGCAAGGATCCCTTGAATGTCATCACCGTATTTACGGCGGAGCGTCGAGATCAGGTCCAGGCGTTCCTCGACTTCTTCCAGCCGTTCAGGATTAAACTCGATCCGTTCGCGATAGTTCCGCAGGCTAAAGGACGCATCCTCCAGTTGATAATAAGCGGATTGAAGCTGCTCCAGGAGCGGAGATATTCCTTTGCTGTCATATGCGGATACTTCACTTAGCTTCGAGACAGCCTTCGCAATCGCATCCAGTCCCTGAGGGCCATACAGCAAATCATAGGCTTTCGAAATGGACTCCATCATTTTCTCGCTATGGGATAGCTTGACCTTTTCCTCCGCGAGTAATTCATCTTCACCCGGTTTTAACTCGGCTGCAGAAATTTCACTCAGCTGAAAACGGTATAAATCAAGCATTTGCAGCGCCTGTTGGCTTGTATTGCGCAGCTCGTGATATTCCTTGTCGATCCGTACGAATTCGGCGTAGGTCGCTTGGTAAGCCGCCTTCACCGGATCAACCGCCTCTGCCCCGTAGGCGTCCAGCAACTCTAAATGGCGTTCCGGTCGAAGCAGGGTTTGGTGCTCATGTTGGCCATGCAGGTTAATCAGCTTCTCCCCAACCTCACGCAGCATGGATAAATTCACGAGCTGTCCGTTAATGCGGGCTGAGCTCTTGCCTTGGACACTGATTTCCCGGCGAATAATCAGAAGCTCTCCGGGATCTCCCGCGATGCCGAATCCTTCCAGGGTTGTCCAAACCGGATGTCCTGCTGGCAGATCGAAGGAAGCCTCCATCTCGGCTTTATCACAACCATAACGGATTAAATCGGCTGACCCCCTGCCGCCGGCAATCAAGCTCAGGGCATCAATGATGATTGATTTGCCCGCCCCGGTCTCCCCTGTCAGGACATGAAAGCCGGAACCAAACGATACATCGACCGCTTCAACCACTGCCAGATTACGAATGGATAAATGAACCAACATCCGGGCAATCCTCCCCTACTCCCAACTCAATTAAGATATGTATCCCATGATCTGATCAATCAGATACCGGCTATAGTCCTCGTTGCGGCAAATCAGTAAGATCGTGTCGTCACCGCAAATTGTGCCAAGCAGATCCGGCCATTCTATATTGTCCAGCAGCACGGCTACCGAATTCGCGGTCCCCGGAAGACACTTCATGACAACCAAATTGCCGGTATAGTCGATATGCACGAAACTGTCGACCAGCGCCCGTTGCAGCTTCTGCACCGGATTATAACGCTGAGCCGTCGGCATGGAGTACTTGTACCTGCCGTCGTCCGTAGGCACCTTAATCAGCATTAATTCCTTAATGTCGCGGGAGACCGTCGCTTGAGTGACTTGATACCCCGCCTCGCGTAATGCTTCTACCAGCTCATCCTGGGTTTCGATTTCCCTGGCCGAAATGATTTCCCTTATCTTGATATGTCTATGCCCCTTCATTCTGCCCTCCATTAGCCTTGTATGGTCGTATTTAGTCGTATTTATCAGTATTTATCGGTTTAGGCGGATTCATCTTCTTCATTATCGTCCGTCGTTAGGGATATGACCTTCAGTTCCCCTTGCTCCGGATCTACGTATAACACGCCAGCGCATTCCGGATATAACAGCAGGAACGGCAACAGGTCCCGGCGCAAACCGCTACCCGTCCATTCCACCGGGCGGCGTTCCCGCGCAGTTCTAACAAGATAGAATTCCCCATTCTTGACTGCAATATAGTCAATAAAGAGACGGCTGTGCAGAAGTTCTCCGTCCACACGGAAGGTGAGCGGAACTTTCAGTTTATCGCTGACGACTTCGTACCCTGCTTCTTCCAGCATGTCCACCGCAGGGTGCTCTATAATCTCCTCATTCATCTCAAATCCGATGCCGGATCGTAAAGAAAACGGCTTGCGGACCCAGGAACGAAAACCGCGGTATAGCAAATACACGCCGATTCCCGCGATCACTACCATCAGAAGACCGTCCGAATAAGCTCCCACCGATATCACCTCATCCCTTATTTCGACGCTTCCGCGATTAGCTCCTGTCTAGAGAAGCACAAAATTTAGAAGGGAATGAGGACAACATCAAGGTTTTGATTCCATTATAGGGAACAAGCGTTCGATTTGCAAGATGCTGCAATGAAAAAAGACCCATCACTTGGATGGGCCTCCTGTAAAGGTGTTTGATGCTTCATGAACGACGCTGGCCGCCAGCTCGCGGATCCGTGTAAGCTGATCCACATCCTGCTCCTCTGCCGTACCAGCCGCAGCTTCTTCTTCCAATCTGAGATGAGCTAAAAATTCGATGTTCCCTTCCCCGCCGGTAATCGGAGAGAAGGTCAACCCGGCCACCTCATAGCCTTGCTCCACCGCAAAGCTCAGCACGGTCTCCAACACTTCCTGGTGTACTTTGGGATCGCGGACGACCCCCGATTTACCAACCTTTTCACGACCAGCCTCAAACTGCGGCTTAATGAGCGCAGCGATGTCCGCCGGCCGTTTCAACAACGCAAGAAGCGGCGGCAAAATGATTTTTAGCGAAATGAAGGAAACGTCGATACTGGCAAAATCCGGCGGAGGACCGTCCAAATCCTGCGGCGTCATATAACGGAAGTTGGTGCGTTCCTTGACGTTCACCCGCGGATCGTTGCGTAGCGACCAATCCAGCTGATTGTATCCGACGTCAATCGCGTATACATACTCAGCACCATGCTGTAAGGCGCAATCCGTAAATCCGCCGGTCGAAGATCCGATATCTAGCATCGTACGACCGGTCAGATCCAGGTTAAACTGCTTGATCGCTTTTTCCAGCTTAAGTCCGCCCCGGCTGACATAAGGATGGATCGCTCCCTTGACCGACAACACGGTATCCCGGGGAATCTTCGTCCCCGCCTTCTCGATCCGTTCCTGTCCGCCAAACACCAGTCCGGCCATGATCGCGGCTTTCGCCTTTTCTCTGCTGTCAAAATACCCCTGCTCGA
This sequence comes from Paenibacillus sp. J14, assembly GCF_000518465.1. Taxonomy (NCBI): domain Bacteria; kingdom Bacillati; phylum Bacillota; class Bacilli; order Caryophanales; family Paenibacillaceae; genus Paenibacillus; species Paenibacillus sp. J14. The sequence goes on from NZ_JADQ01000014.1 coordinate 75,616, forward strand.
CGAGCAGGACGTCTACGCGTTCCTTGGAAACCGACATGCCAATCTCCCGTCAATAATTTACTTTCTTGCCTAGCGTTAAATGTGGTTCGCTCCGTAGTTTGTGTACCTCACGAACGACGTTCTCGGCGGTCAAGCCGACTTCTTCCAATTGCTCCTTGATGCTGCCGTGCTCGATAAACCGGTCGGGCACGCCCATCAATCGGATGTCCAGACCCGTGATTCCTTGCTCTGCATAGAACTCCAAGATCGCACTACCCAAGCTTCCCGCCTGCGAAGCTTCCTCCAGCACGATCATGGTCCCGCTGCTTTGCGCGAGTTGAACCAGCATCTCTCCGTCCAGCGGTTTTAAGAATCTGGCGTTCACCACCGCAGCGGACACGCCTTCCCGCTTCAGCCTTTCCGCCGCTTCTTCGGCAACCTGCACCATCGGGCCAACCGCAACGATCGTCAGGTTGTCGCCTTCCCGCAGCAGCTCCCACGTTCCGATCGGAATGGGCACCAGCTCTTTGTCCAGCGGAACCCCCGGTACGTTGATCCGCGGATAGCGGTAAGCAATCGGCCCGTCGTTATATTCCAGCGCCGTCTTCATCATGTGGCGCAATTCATTTTCATCCTTCGGCATCATTAATACGATATTTGGAATATGACGCATAAAAGCGATATCGTAAACCCCTTGGTGGGTCTCCCCGTCCGCTCCTACGAATCCAGCCCGGTCGATGGCGAACATCACGTTGGCGTTCTGGCGGCAAATATCATGCACGATCTGGTCGTAAGCCCGCTGCATGAACGTGGAATACACCGCATAGACCGGCTTCAAGCCTTCCATCGCCATGGCGGCGCACATCGTCGCGGCATGCTGCTCGGCGATACCGACGTCAATCATGCGTCCAGGAAAACGTTCGCCGAATTTCACCAATCCGGAACCGCCCGGCATCGCCGGAGTCACCGCCACGATCCGTTCGTCCTGTTCGGCCAGCTCGATCAAGGTCTGTCCGAACACCTCCGTGTACATCGGATTCCCAACAGCCTTCAGCACTTGGCCGGATTCGATTTTGTACGGCGTGATGCCATGCCATTTATGCGAATCCTGTTCTGCCGGGGTATAGCCTTTGCCCTTGGTGGTCAGAACGTGCACCAAAACTGGTCCGCTGACGTTATTGGCCTGCTTGAAGGCATCGATAAGGCCCGGCAAGTCATGGCCGTCAACCGGTCCCAGGTATTTGAATCCGAGCTCTTCAAATAAGACGCCGGATACCATCAAATACTTCAGGCTGTCCTTCACCCGCTCCACGGTTTTGGCGACTTTGCCGCCAATGGCCGGGATTTTCTTCAGCAGTTGCTCCACTTCGTCTTTGGCCCGCAGGTAATTGCGGTCTGAGCGGATTTTGGTCAAGTAGTTATGCAAAGCTCCGACATTTGGCGCGATCGACATCTCATTGTCGTTCAAGACCACCATCAAATCTTTCTTCTCATGGCCGATATGGTTCAGCGCTTCAAACGCCATCCCGCCGGTTAACGCACCGTCCCCGATGATCGCAATCACGCGGTTCGATTCGCCCTTCATATCCCGGGCCAGCGCCATCCCCATAGCCGCTGAGAGGGAGGTGCTGCTGTGCCCTGCTTCCCACACGTCATGCACGCTCTCGCTCCGTTTGACGAACCCGCATAATCCATGATGTTTACGAAGCGTGTCGAACTGGTCCTTCCGCCCGGTTAGTATTTTATGTACATAGGCTTGGTGTCCTACGTCAAAGATGAGTTTATCCTGCGGACTGTTGTAGCAATAGTGCAGGGCGATCGTCAATTCCACCACGCCCAAATTCGAAGCCAAATGCCCGCCGGTAACCGACAGCTTCTCGATCAAGAACTGGCGGATTTCCTCAGCGAGCGGCGTCAATTGCTCCAGGGACAAGTTTTTCAGATCGGCAGGCTCATGTATTTGCGAAAGCAGCACAGCCATTCCCCGCTTTCCTAAATGTATGGTTCAAAAAGCCGGCATCTAAGTCCGGCCTTTTCTTGCACATGTTGATAATAGCCTTCATTATACCATATGTCATCATGATGTCGAAATCACTTGCGGCGGATAGGTAAGTCATTTTTCCCTGATTTCGACCAACGCCTTCGATGGGAAAGTGACTAGTGATCGCGGCGAAGCAGCAGATCGGCAATTTCCAGCAGCCGCTGCGGGTTCGGAATCGCTCCGTTTTGTAACGCCTGCTTCGCCTCACTCGTCAGCCGTTCGACTTCCGCCCGGGAAGCCTCGATGCCGATAAAGTAAGGATAAGTCACCTTCTGTTGGATGACATCGCTTTGCGTTTTTTTGCCGAGCTTGCTTTCATCCCCGATCAGATCCAGGATGTCGTCCTGAATTTGAAACGCATGCCCCAGCGCCCGTCCGTACCGCTCCAAAGCCTCAAGCTGCTCTGCATTTCCCGAAGCGATATGTCCGCCCGCTCTGACCGAAAATACGATCAGATCTCCGGTTTTGTGCTCATGAATGTAGCGCAGCTGGTCGAGATCGGTCACTCCCTGCTCGCCTTGCATGTCGGCCACCTGGCCGCCCACCATGCCGCCCGGCCCGGCAAACCGCGACAATTCCTCCACGATCGCTAAGGAAGCCTCGGCCGGCACCCCTTGCTTGCGGCTCGCTTGAACCACGCTGTAAAAAGCATGCGTCAACAGCCCATCCCCGGCCAAGATGGCCATCGCTTCTCCAAACACTTTATGATTCGTTGGTTTCCCGCGACGGAAGTCATCGTTGTCCAAGGCCGGGAGATCGTCATGGATCAGCGAGTACGTATGTACCATTTCCACGGCGCAGGCGACGGGCATTGCCGCATCCCGGCTGCCGCCGAGCGCCTCCGCCGCAGCCACGACGAGCAGCGGCCGAAGCCGTTTCCCACCCGCCATCAGCGAATAATCCATCGCCCGGCTTAGCGTTTCCGGCACCTGCCATGCCGCCGGAAGGCTGGAGGACAAGCGTGTGGACACGGCTTCAGCAATCTCCTTCATGTATGCCTCTATCGATAATTGCTGCTGCAACAAGATCACCGCTCTCCTCAGAAGTCCAAACTATCGCTTAACGGCGGCTGAAACGGCTGCTTCTCTACCGCCCCGTCTTCTTCAACAATCATTTCGATCTTACGTTCCACCTGTGCCAGCTTTTGACCGCAGATTTGCGAGAGCCGCATGCCCTGCTGAAACAGATCAATCGCTTTCTCCAACGGCACGTCTCCGCGTTCCAGCTGAGACACGATGTCCTCCAGCTGGTTCATCGCATCTTCGAAATTTAGTTCCGCTTGCTGCGCCTCTGCATTAAGCTTGGTTTCCTGTTCCTTCATCTTCCCCCGCTCCTTCCGGCCTCATGCCCCAAACTTGACAATCTAGTTCTCCGTCCGTCACCTTCACCGTTATCCGGTCGCCCAGTTCGACGTCCGATAACGACTTGATGATCCGTTCTCCTCGTTCATCGTAGACGAGGCTATAGCCCCGCGCCATGACTTTAAGCGGGCTTAGCGCATCCAGATGGCGAATGCCCGAGGCCAGCTGGCTGGACTTCTCCCGCAGGATGCCCTGCATCGCTTGCCGCAGCAGGCGATCCGCCTCCCGCCGCCGGCGTCCCGCGAACTGCAGCGCATCCCGTGGATGGAAGCGCAGCAGACGCTGGTGCAGGCGGTCTTGCGCCGCGCCGGCCAATTGCAGGCGCGTCTGCATGTGGCCCGTCAGCCGCGAGGACAGCCGGTCCAGCCGCTCCGCGTGCTGGAGCAGGCTGCGCCGCGGCTGCGTCAGCGCCGGCGAGCGTTGCAGCCGGCGCAGCCGTTCGCGCGCCTGCTGCAGGCGGTGCTGCAAGCTCTGCTGCAGCACCTGTTCTCGCTGGCGCAAGAGCGCGCGCAGCTCGGCCGTGTGCGGCACGGCCAGCTCGGCGGCCGCTGTGGGCGTGGCAGCTCGCAGGTCGGCGACGAAATCGGCGATAGTGAAGTCCGTCTCATGGCCCACGGCCGAGATGACGGGAATCGCCGATTCATAGATCGCCCGCGCGACCTGCTCCTCGTTGAACGCCCACAGCTCCTCGAGCGAGCCGCCGCCGCGGCCGACGATGAGCACGTCGGCCTCGCCCATCGCGTTCAGCGTTCGGATCGCTTTCACGATCGACGGCGCTGCCCCCTTGCCCTGGACAAGCACGGGGTACAGGATCACTGCTGCCTGCGGATAACGCCGCCCCAGCGTCGTTAAGATGTCGCGGACCGCCGCTCCGGTTGGCGAGGTCACCACGCCGATCGTCTTCGGGAACCGCGGCAACGGCCGTTTGCGTCCCGGCGCGAACAAGCCCTCCGCTTCGAGCTTCTGCTTCAGCTGCTCAAAGGCCAGATACAGGCTGCCTACGCCGTCCGGCTGCATATGCGTCACGTAGAATTGATACTGGCCATCCCGCTCGTAGACGGAAACATTACCGCGTGCAATCACGCGCGTGCCTTCTTTAGGTCGGAACGGCAGCCGCTGGTTATACGATGCGAACATAATGCTTTTGATCCGGCTGTCCGCATCCTTCAGCGTGAAATACATATGCCCGCTGGAATGATGCGTGAAATTGGAAATTTCACCGCGAATCCAGACGTCGGTGAGCACCTGATCCGATTCCAGCTTCATCCGGATGTAGCGGTTTAATTCCTTGACCGTCAAAATCCGTTGCTGATCCAAAGGTGCCGCCTCCTTTCCGAGAATAAGGGCAATGTATACCCTTATTTGCTTCTCGTTGTCGCTGCTGATGAAGATAAGGGAACTTTTTTCCGTTATTTTATCGCTGTTGCCCCTATATGCGGGGTTTTCCACCTATCGCCCAGCAATAAGGCCAAAAAAGTCCTCTATTTTCCCAAAATGCCATCATCAGAGCGAAATAAGAACGTTTTGTTCCCTTATTTGAACCCAGTTATTCGACAACTTTAGCTTAAGCCAGCCCTTGCAGGCGTTTGGCTGCAATCAGCGTATTTTGCATCAACATCGTAATCGTCATCGGGCCAACGCCGCCAGGTACCGGTGTGATGGGTCCAGAGATCTCTTTTACGCTCTCAAAGTCAACGTCCCCAGCCAGCTTGCCGTTATCCAGACGATTCATCCCTACGTCAATCACGACTGCACCCGGCTTCACATAGGAAGCGTCTACGAAGTTGGCGCGTCCGATCGCAACGACAAGAATGTCCGCGAGGCGAGTCAACTCTTTCATGTTCGCCGTGCGCGAATGGCACATCGTGACCGTGGCGTTCTCCCGTTGCAGGAGCAGGGAAACCGGCTTGCCGACGATGTTGCTGCGGCCAATAACAACCGCATGCTTCCCGGCGATCTCCACGCCGGTGCGTTTGATCAGCTCAATCACCCCTGCCGGTGTGCACGGCAACAGGCTGTCGTCGCCGATCATCAAGTTCCCAACATTAATCGGATGGAATCCATCAACGTCTTTTTCCGGCGAGATGGCATCGATAACGGCTTTCTCATCAATATGCTTAGGCAGCGGCAGCTGTACCAGAATCCCATGGATATTCGCCTGATGGTTCAGCTTGTCCACCAAAGCGAGCAAGTCCGCCTGCGACGTATCGGCTGGCAGACGGTGAACCTCCGAATAGTAGCCCAACTCATGGCAGGCTTTCTCCTTATTCCGCACATACACCTGCGAAGCCGGATCTTCCCCGACGAGCACGACGGCCAGTCCTGGCGTAAAGCCTTGTTTCACCAGCTGTTCTACCTCTGCGCGCAAATCCTTGCGGATATCCTCCGAAATTTGTTTACCGTTAATAATTGGTGCTGTCATGCTCGTCCTCTCCTCTTCTATAAAATAATATTGGATGAAAAAATTATCGTTTGCTCTTCAGCTGATCGATGTCTTGAATCATCTTCCCCAGTACGCCGTTGACGAACTTGCCGGATTCCGGGGATCCAAAATGCTTGGCCAGCTCGATCGCTTCATTTACAGCGACTTTCCCCGGCACGTCATCGCGGAAGATCATTTCATAGGTTGCCAGACGCAACACCTGCCGGTCCACCTTAGACAAACGGCTGATCTGCCATCCCTTCAAATAATCTTCCAGCAAGCCATCGATCGCATCCTTCCGGCTCCAAGTGCCATTGACCAGCTCCAGGACGAAAGCTCGTGTCGCATCCACATCCGACAGCTCGACTTCACCTTCGTTCTCTTCCATCGCTTCCGTCAGCAGCATCGTCACCGCTTCGTTTGCGTCCACCTCATTCATTTCCATCTGGTACATGCTCTGCACCGCAATCTCTCTCGCCAAACGCCGTTTCATCTGTTTCCTCCTAACCAATTTCTACGCTTACTCTTCCATCATGGCTTACTTTTAAGTTGCTATGCTTCATTTCCTATCCCTCAGTACTTACCCATAAGCATAGACCAAAACCGGCTTAAACATCACCGGACATTTCACATTTCTCGACTCGCTTTAACACAAAAAAAGACCCGTAATAGGCTTACTCCACAAAAGGGGCAAGAACACGTTCCTAGCTCTTTTCCGGAGTAAGCATATCACAGGAAGCGGTAATGAGGAATTCAAAATTCAAAAATCTCATTTAAAGGGACGCCAACGCGTAGACAGCCATTCCCAAATCGTGCCCCAAGGTAGGAGCGGGCCTCCCTCCAAGTCCTTCTGCTTACCAATCGTATACCCGATAAATAGCAGCAAGGCGCAGAACAACATATTCCAGAATCCGAAAAACAGATAGATCGGGCATAAAAACACGGCCGCCGCTATCCCGAGCAGGCGTCCTTTGTGACTCTCCCACAATTGTTTCCAGAACACCCCGCTGCTCACCCCTATTCAACCCGGCCTTTGAGAACCGGGGAATGGACCAGATTGGCAATGTACACCGATACGTAGGAGACAGGAATCCCGGTAATTTCCTCGACACGGTCATGGACTTGCTTCTGAACTTCTTCCGTCAACGCAGGGATCGATGTCTCCCCGTCCACCAACGCACGCACGACGATTTCAAGGCCGGACTCCGTGATCCGAATCCGCGTCTTCACTTCCTTGATGCCGCGCACGCGGGAAGCGGCTTTATATGCTAAGTTCTCAATGGTGTCCACCGAGATCTGGATATCACCGTATTCGTTGCGTTGGTCAATCGAGGTCGCCGCACTGCGATCTCTGCTGATGGATATGTAAAATACCCGAATGCTGATCAAGAGCAGCAGGATTGCCGCTACCCAGGTACCGATATAGATCGGTTGTTGCTCCAGAACTTTCAGCTCCATAGGAACAGCGTCCGTGAGCACAAGAATGACAAATACGGATAGGATGGCAATGCTCAAGCTGTAAATAAACATCAAAATTCGATCTAAAATTTTGGCCACGACAGGTATTGCCTCCTTAAAAAGAGGGTTGCTTCAGCTTGTCCCAGCTGAAAATTACAGTAAACCCCTGACCAAGGAAGCGGTCAAGGGGTTCATGACAAATCGTTATTTCACGCGATGGGTCGCTTCCACTTCTTCCACACGTTCGGCTGCTTTGAAAATGACGTCGTGAATATGTACGTTCACTTCAACGACATTCAGTCCCGTCATGTTTTCGATGGAGCGTTTCACATTACGTTGGATTTCCGAGGCGACTTCCGGGAGACGGTTGCCGTATTCGACGATAACGGATACGTCCACCGCAGCTTCACGTTGACCGACTTCCACCTTCACACCCTTGGAAAGGTTCTTTCTTCCCAACAGTTCGGCGATTCCGCCGGCAAATCCGCCGCTCATTCCGGCAACCCCCTTGACCTCGACGGTAGCTAGTCCAGCAATCACCTCGATGACTTCAGGGGCAATTTGAATTTCACCAATATCCGTACGTTCGAATTCCGTTGGCAATGTGCTCATTCTATTCATCCACCTCTCAATAAGTATGACGCTGCTCTATCGATAGATACCGCGCACTTATTATACATACTATATCATTTTGGGTTCATTATGACAAACACGAGGCGGCTTTCTATATCTCGTTTTCTTCCAAAAATTTGATATCAAAGTCACCTTTAATAAAGGTTGGATGCTCCAGCAGCTTCTGATGGAAAGGAATCGTGGTATGAATTCCTTCGATCGCGAATTCGGACAAAGCCCGTTTCATCTTCGCAATCGCTTCCTCCCGTGTAGGTCCCCAAACGATCAGTTTCGCAATCATGGAATCATAATGAGGCGAGATCATGTACCCTGGATAAGCCCCACTATCGACGCGAACCCCTGGACCGCCCGGAGGCAAATAGAAGCCGATTTTCCCCGGAGACGGCATAAAGTTGCGAGTCGGATCCTCCGCATTAATCCGGCACTCGATCGACCAACCGTTCAGCTTGATGTCCTCTTGGGTGAAGGAAAGCGGATTGCCTTCGGCCACGGAAATCATCTCTTGAATCAAATCAACGCCGGTCACCATCTCGGTAACCGGATGCTCAACCTGAATCCGCGTATTCATTTCCATGAAGTAAAACTGTCCGTCCGGACCCAGAAGGAATTCCAGCGTACCCGCACCGGAGTAGTTTACCGCCAATGCAGCCCGAACCGCCGCTTCTCCCATCTCTTGCCGTTTCTCAGGCGAGAGCACGGGGCATGGCGCTTCCTCTAGCAACTTCTGGCGGCGACGTTGCACCGAGCAATCGCGTTCGCCCAAGTATACAGCATTGCCGTGCTTGTCGGCGATGATTTGGATCTCCACATGCTTCATGCCGGTCAAATATTTTTCGAGATACACGCCGGCATTCCCAAAAGCTTTTTGCGCTTCCTGTTGCGCCGTTGTAATTTGCTTAATCAGCGATTCCTCGTCCTCGGCAATACGAATCCCTTTGCCTCCGCCGCCAGCTGTCGCTTTGATGATGACCGGATATCCGATGTCCCGAGCAACCATCACAGCTTCTTCGAGGTCCTCAATCAATCCGTCCGAGCCCGGAATAACAGGCACGTTGGCCTCTTTCATCGTTTGCTTCGCCATCGCCTTGTCCCCCATGCGGGTAATCGCTTCCGGGGAAGGGCCGATAAACGTAATATTGCAGGAGCCGCAGATCTCCGCGAAGTCGGCATTTTCAGCCAGGAACCCGTACCCGGGATGAATCGCGTCGCACTCCGTTAACGTCGCTACACTCATCAAATTGGTCAGATTCAAATAGCTGTCCTTCGACGGCGTAGGTCCGATGCAATAAGCTTCGTCAGCTAAACGGACGTGCAGCGAATCCTTGTCCGCTTCGGAATAGACCGCTACGGTAGAAATCCCGAGTTCACGGCAAGCACGAATGATCCGCACAGCAATCTCGCCGCGGTTGGCAATCAATATTTTATGAAATTTCATGAGATACTCGTATCCTCCTTTGGAAAGCTAGGGTAACGGCCCTTGAAGCTGCAACATACTTGATGCGTTAAGGGCGTATTCCTTGGTTTACTCCGGCTTCACCAAAAAGAGAGGCTGACCGTATTCGACCATCTGCCCATTCTCCACCAGGATGTCGATGATTTCGCCTTTCACTTCCGCCTCTAGCTCGTTCATCAGCTTCATTGCTTCAATGATGCAGACCGTCGTCTTCTCGCCGACTTTGTCGCCGATATTTACATAAGGCTGAGCTTCCGGCGACGAAGCACGATAAAACGTCCCGACCATCGGCGAAACAATGGTATGTAAATTCGCAGCAGGTGCCGCCGATGGAGCCGAGTCTGTCGCTTGAGGAGCCGATACCGTTTCTTGCGGAGCCGGAGCCGATGCGGCAGCTTGGACATTTTGCGGTACAGCGGCAACAACTTGCGGCTGCACGTGAACAACTTCACTCGCGCCGTTCTTGCGAATGGACAAGCGAGCGCCTTCATTTTCGATTTCTAGTTCATGCACGGACGTTTGGTCCAGCAGCTCGATCAATTCTTTAATTTCACTCAGCTTAAACATATCTTCACTCTCTCTCCTTCAGCTTTGTAGGAAAAGCCTTGGCCTTCAACCATAAGCCTTCTCGGCTCATAACTTTATGTATTATATCATAATCGATCAAAATGGAAAGAGTCCAAGTTGCCTCGGACCCTTCCCTTCTCGGTTGCTATTCAACTGAGCCTATAACCTTATTGTTTCACATATTGTACGCTGACTTTATCCTGAGATACACCCAGTTCCTTGATCACGAGGTCCATGATGCTGACGGCTTCTTTTGCTTCCATCTTCTCGCTGATCACCACGACTTTATATTTGTCGTCCGCTTCTTGTACAACAGCATTGGCATATTGCTGTTTCAATCTTTCTTCGATGTCATAGATTTTCGCTTCCTTCTCTTCCAAAGCGCTTAATTCTTGTTGAGCCATTGCAGCTTCTTCGAGAGATTCGTTTTCATTGATCGCTTTCATCAGCTCTTCTTGCTTTTTCATGTTCTCCTGAGCACGAGCGAATTGGTAAGCGTTCAGCGTGTCCGTAGAGGAGACGCCTTGAGCTTCCAGTTGACTCAGCACGCCTTCATCTGTAGTGGTTTCCTTCTGGCCGCTGTCCGCAGCTGCCGTATTTTCCGACGCTTTACCGGCATCAGCCGTTTGCGTATCCGCGGAAGTTGCGGTATCGTCTTCTTGAGCTACATCTGTATTTTCGTTGTTGCTCTCATCGGTGGATTGCTCCGTTTGATCAGCGACCGTTGTATCGTCCGTGATCGTGCTGCTGTTTTCAGTGCCGTCCGTTGTCACTTCGGACAGGATCACGTCATCGCCTTCTGTGCTATTCATGCCGTTATTTGTCGTAGCCACCTGTTGTCCGTCAGCTGTTGTTGCAGGTTGCGGTCCTTCTTCCGTAAATAAGTAGTAAGCCGATAAAATCACCATCAAGCTCAGCATGGAAACCAGCCAAATCGTTTGTCTTTTGGATTTCATAATGGATTTTCCTCCTCAGAATGTATTCGAACAATTTCCTTCATTTTCGATTGCTTCCTTATTGAGATTGCTTGCGCGGGACGACAGAGATCCGGTAGGCCGGTACGTTAAGGCCCTTCTCAACCGCATCAACGATCAAGCTCTTCACCGTTTTGTTCTCAGCTCCTCGGGCGACAACCAGCACGCCGCGAACCTTCGGCTTGATCTTCTTGGTAACGATCGGCTGCTCGCTGCCGGAAGCTTCGTAGGTGACGATCTGTCCGTCTCGGGTATATTGGGTGATATGCCGTTTCCCCCCATCCGCATCGCTTTCTTCTGTCAGCTCCTGCGAATCTTTGATATTTCGTTGGACCACGATTTCCTCGGTCGAATCGATGGTAACCAGCACATCTACCGCACCAACGCCCACGATTTTCTCCAAAATCTCTTTGGTCTTGCCTTCGAGCGCCGTTTCGATGCTACTGAAATCATCGTCACCCGCGATGCCTGCAGATCCTGTCGAACTCGATAGGTCCTGCATCATCGGCGGTTCGCGACTCCCTTCGCCGTTGTTATCCAGCTGCTTCACGTTAACGAAGGAGTTAAACAACATGATGGCAATCCCAACCAACCCGAGGATCAACAGCCAGCGGAACGTACTTGCGGCCTTTTTGCCGTCCGTCCCCTTGCCTAACCATTGCTCCAGTTTCTTCAGCCATCCCGGCACTTTCTTCACCTCCCGGCGTGTTAATCATTTAGATGCTCGGCCCTTAGGACCGTGATTGCCTCTCGATCAACGCCCCAGTTCTCCTGGAGCAGGTCTTCGATTTGCGAGACCAGCCGGTCTGCGGCTGGCTCGGCATCGCTTGCGACCGTCTTGCCCTCTCCCCCTGAGCCGTTCTTGCCCATTGGCTCTTCAAGTGTACCAGCCATCACCGCTTGGCTCTGCGCTTCGGATTCCTCCTCAGCGTCCTTGGTCTTGCCGGAATCGCTTGTGTTTACGCTGATTTTTATTTTTTCAACCGGTGCGATCGATACCCCCGGCCCCCGTCCGGCTTCACCGGCCTTTGCGGTTTGCTCTTCCGACTTCACCTGTGCCATGACAACCTCTACCGCGGAAATGACCGGCTCAGCAGCCAGCGGAGCGACTCCTCCGGCTCCGGATTTGTCCGTTGGCTTCGTTTTCAGCTTGACCGTTACTCGTTCAACTTGCTGTCCCGTCGAGCGCTCGATCTGCTGCTTCATTTGCCTTGCCGCCTCCTCGCCTGCCCAGGCCAATGCTTCGGATTCCTGCTTCTCCCTCAGCTTCTCGCCCTGTTGCAGGATCGCTTCTGTGCTTTGAACCTGGGAATGGCTCTCTAGTCCATCCCAGCTCGTCGAGAATGCTGCCTCGAGCTGATCTTTGGCATCGGCGGAGAAGAAACGCATGATCGGGGAAATTAACGTTAGCAGGATCAGCAGGCTGACCACGAATCTGACGTAACGCTCCATCGCGCGGTTGGGCAGCAGCAAATCGATAAACACGGCGATTAATACGATGAAAATGATTTCTCTTAGCCACCCCGCCAACCAGTCCACGCATGATCACCACCCCTTGTATATCGTTTAGGTCCCCTTAGGACGACTCACCTCATCATCACGGTGATGTTTCCAGCGGTCAGCATGATCGTGATCGCCAGGAAGAACATCATGCCCACCGCGGCCAGCGCTGCGAAGACATACAACATGCTCTTACCGATCGTCTCCAGACATGCGATCACGGGTGAATCGCCGAGCGGCTGCATCACCGCCGCAGCCAGGTTGAAGATCAGTGCCAGCGTAATGATCTTGATTGCCGGGAAGGCGCATAGAAACAGCAGGATGATCACTCCAACCAGCCCGATCGAATTCTTGACGAGCAGGGAAGCCGAGATCACGGTGTCCGTTGCATCGGCGAACACTTTGCCGACGACCGGAACGAAGTTGCCGGTCAGGTACTTGGCTGCTCGCAGGGTGACCCCGTCGGCCACGGATCCGGCGATGCCCTTCACCGAGATGACGCCAAGAAATACGGTGAGCAGGACCCCAAGCAAAGCCATGCTCACGGTGCGGAGTAAATTGCCCAGCTGAGTAAGCTTATACTTGTCTGACAACGAACTGACGATGTGCAGCACCGCCGAGAAGAACAGCAGTGGGAATACGACCGTATGTACCGCTGTCCCTACCGCATGGACCATAAACACAACCAAAGGGTGAGTCACGGTTACCGTTACCGCATTGCCCAGAGAAGCTAGCAACGTGAACAGCAGCGGCACCATCGCCATCATGAAGTCAATCATTCCGCTAATCGCATTCGTCGCATAGGTGATCGCCACATGGAAGCTGTTGATCGCAAGCACCAAAATCACCATATAGCAGATGGAGTAAGCCACTTTACTGACCTGTTTGCGCTCGAATGCGGTTTGCAAGGTTTCCAGAATCATACTAAAAATGGAGAGCAGCACGATGGTCACTAAGATGTGCCCGTTATACAGCACCTCGTGCCACATATATCGCATCAGGCCGCTTAGCCCCGCCTTAAGACTAAAGCTCTGGTCCTGCTGCAGAAGCATATCCATAAAGGAAGGGAGGTTCTGATCCGGGAAGAACCCGCCGTACTCCTTCATCAGCTGCTGCCAATACGTTTCGACCTGATCGGTGGGAAGCTCCTTGGCCTGGCGTTGGATCCAGTTATCCCCTTCCCCTTCAGCGGAGGCGATGACGGGCATGTACCAAAACATCAGGACCCCTAAGATGATCAAGAGCAGCGTAGACCCGCGCCATCGTTCAATCGTTGCTGGCATAACTTTCTCCCCAATCTGATGCAATGCGCCTGCTAAGCCGGCAGCAGCTTGATGACCGTCTCGATAATAATGCTGATAATCGGTATGGCTAGCACCATAATGAGCACTTTACCCGCCATTTCGATTTTGCTGGCGATGCTCTCCTGACCGGCATCCCGGACGATCTGCGCCCCAAATTCGGCGATGTAGGCGATGCCGATAATTTTCAGAATCGTCTTCAGATAGATCATCTGGACGCCGGATTTCTCGGCCAGATCCTCCAGCACCTCGATAATTCCGCCGATTTTTCCGATCAGGTACAGGAAGATCAGAACGCCCGTGCTTGCGGCAATCAGGAATGCGAACATCGGCTTTTGTTCCTTGACGACCAGGACCAGCACGGTTGCGATAAGCCCGAGCCCTACAACTTGGATGATTTCCACGGAGCGCTCACCTACTGGAATAAAAAAATCGATTTAATTTCCTGAAACAGACTGTCAAGCAATCGGATGACCATGAACAGAACGACCACAAACCCGATCAGGGTCACCCAATGCGCCATGTCCTCTTTGCCCATCTGCTTCAATACCGTATGGATCATGGCGATGATGATACCGATGCCAGCAATCTGAAAGATGGCGTTCACTTCTATGTTCATTGATTTGGCACCTCACTAACGATTTCACAGGCGTCAATCAGCCGTGGAGGGAAATGGTATTCAGTAGAACAAAATGACGATGAACGCTCCGCACAAAAGCCCCAAGCTTCGATACATTTTTTCATAGCGGGCCTGTTCTTCCCGTGCTGCGGATTCCTCGCTCTCAAGCTGCCGCACCGCTGTGGCGATATGACCCAGCTGATCCTTCCGGTCGCTTGTCCCGAGCGTGATGCTGAGCTGCCTGATGACCTCTTGCTCGGGCGCCTTCATCGCGGTGTAGCTCCACAGCTTCGTTACAGCTTGCTCCAGACTCTCCTGGGCGGTCAGCGGGTGGGCGGAACTCATATGGTCCGCCGCCCGAACGAAGATCGCCCGGATCGGCTCCCCGCTCTGCTCGCCGATTCTTCGGAGAGCATCCGGCAGCGGGGTAAAGCCGTACATAATCTCTGTCTCGAGCCGCTTTAGTGCGAGGATCAGCCTCCGGATCTGACTTGGCCGTGCTGCGAATTGCCTGGCTTTCAGCCAGCCCGCCAAGGTGGCAGTCAGCAGGACGAGGGCGGCTCCAAACATCTTAAGCATGCTCTTCCCTGCCTCTCCATCCAGGGACAGCCGCCGGAATTCCGCGGCGTTTGCCGTCCCACAGCTTAAAGGCAAGTCCCTTATCCGTCCGCGCAATCACCGCGTACATTTGGAAGAAAGAGCTCTCCGCCAGCCTGGACAATGCCGGACGGGCGACCAAATCGTCCACGCTTGAACCATGCGCCGTGGCAATGACCCGGACGCCGGCGTGCAGCGCTTCAGCCAAAGCCTCGGCATCCTCCGGCCGACCGATTTCATCAACGATGATGACGTCCGGCGACATGGAGCGAATCATCATCATGATTCCTTCTGCCTTCGGGCAGCCGTCCATCACATCGGTTCGCGGACCCATGTCAAAGCCGGGCACGCCCCGCTTACTGCCGGCGATTTCGGAGCGCTCGTCGATGACCGCAACCTTGAGCCCCGGCCAGGAGGCCTCGGGATGTCCCCAGGTTCCGCTGCTAATCTGGCGCGCTAAATCGCGAATTAGCGTCGTCTTCCCTTGTTGGGGCGGAGACAGAATTAAGGTGTGATACACCGTCTTGTGCTTGAAATCGAGCAGCCTCGGCAGGATCGGATCCGCAATGCCTTTTATCTCTCGGGCAATCCGCACGTTAAAGCCGCTGATGTCACGCAGATGCTCCACCCTTCCTCCGCTGAGCAGGGTTCTCCCGGCTAGTCCGATTCGATGCCCGCCAGCGATCGTAATAAACCCTTTGCGAAGCTCCTCTTCCATCGTGTACAGCGAATGGTTGGTGATCAGGTCAAGCAGCCGTTTGCCGTCCTGCTTGCTTGGCTTGTATGCGGCGTTCGGATTTCGCGTCATCTCCCCGTCCGACGTTAGAAAATAGTAGCGGCCGCCCGTATTAATCTCCAGCGGGCGTTCCTCGCGAATGCGAATTTCTTCCAAAGCCGGAAAGATAGAAGGCGGAAGCTTCAGCAGCAAGTCCCGGAGATTGTCGGGAAATACGGTTAACCAACTTGGGTTCATAGGCGTACCCCCAAAACTCTTACTTTTCACGCATGTCCATATCGCCTGATTTGCTTTCTCTTATTTGGATTGTTTTTTGCTATATCACATGTGTATGCTTGTACTTGGTCAATATGCTAGGGAACTCTATCATTTCTTCAAAATGCCGATTAAGAGACAAGTCACTCCGCACCCAATCCATGCCATCTTTCCCCACGATAGCTTGTCGGCCATACCGGCAAGTCCAATCGACGTGGTGACAAGCAGTATGGTCGGGCCAACGAACGCCAGCGCCGAATTAACGGCCAGCGCCTTGTCCACCCTGCCCAGCTTCAGCATCAGCAGCGCTGCGAGAATTTCGATCGTCCCCGAAAAAATTCGCAAGGCCGCCATGCTTGTCACGAATTTATCAAGCATATATACCTCCTTTTTGTCCCATCTGTTCTCTTAACGATATGCCTGAAACTCTCTATTTATTAAAAAAATCCCCCGAAGCCATTCGCTTCGAGGGATTCCTTAGTACCGTTCTTCAGTTAATTGATATACGGGTTAGCGCCGTTCTTGCGGACCGCCAACAAATGCGGTGGTCTCCGCGTCCAAACCATATGCCGTATGCAAGGCCTTCACGACATCGTTCAGCTTGCTTCCTTCAATCACGCAAGATACCTTAATCTCCGAGGTGCTAACCATCTCAATATTAACGCCCTGCTTGGAGATCACTTCAAACATTTGAGCTGCAACGCCCGGATGGCTGACCATCCCTGCGCCTACGATCGAAACCTTCACAAGCCCCTCCTGGGAGGTTACCTTCTCATAAGGCAGCTCGTTACGGATCCCTTCCAATACCTTCACTGCCTTATCGCAATCGGACAGGGCTACGGTAAAGGAGAAATCCGCTTTCCCATTCGTTACCCCGCTTTGGACGATGATGTCCACATCGATCTTGGCTTCCGCCAGAGAGCCAAACACCTTCGCCAGTACGCCGGGCACGTGCGATACGCCCAATATGCTGATTCGGGCCACGTTCTTATCGTACGCGATTCCGCTGACTACCACACCTTGTTCCATATTGACATCCTCCTTCACGACCGTACCTTCATGATTGTTAAAGCTGGAGCGGACAACGAGCCGTACATTGTTGTGCTTCGCATATTCCACCGCACGTGGATGCAAAACCGCCGCACCTAAGTTCGCGAGTTCAAGCATCTCGTCGTATGAGATTTCGTTCAGCTTGCGGGCATTCTTCACGATCCGCGGGTCCGTTGAATACACCCCGTCCACATCGGTATAAATCTCGCAATAATCCGCTTTTGTCGCCGCAGCCAAAGCGACGGCTGTCGTATCCGAACCGCCGCGCCCGAACGTCGTAATCTCTCCGTCCTCAGTCAAGCCCTGGAAGCCGGCTACAATCACGATATACCCTTCTTCCAATGACTTGAGCACCCGCTCCGGCTTAATATCGGTAATCCGAGCTTTACCATGCTCTGCCTCCGTGCGGAAGCCTGCTTGCCAACCGGTATAAGAAACGGCCTTAGCGCCCAGCGCATCGATAGCCATTGCCATCAATGCGATCGAGATTTGCTCGCCGGTCGTCATCAACATATCCATTTCCCGCAAAGGTGGGTCCGGATTAATCAGCTTCGCTTGATCGATCAAATCGTCCGTCGTGTCGCCCATCGCGGAGACGACCACCATCACCTGATGCCCTTCCTGCTGTTTGTCTACAACCCGCCGGGCGACGCGTTGCATACGCTCCGTATCGCCTACAGAGCTGCCTCCAAATTTCATCACGTATAAAGCCAAGTCAGACCCTCCCTAATGGTGCTCCAAGTCGGAGCGTTCAACCCATTGAATCCAGTAACGCTTTAAACCAGTATAATACGAAAGACCCGAAGTTCGTCAATGGTTTTGCCGATATTAACAAAAATTCCTCCACCCAGGTAGGTGGAGGATGCCTATTAGTACAAGACTCCGCCTGGAGCGGAGCCTTGTACCAAACAACTGCTGAGGGATTATGCCCGCGAAATATACTTACCTTCGCGTGTATCGATCAAGAGTACATCGCCTTCATTAATGAAGAGCGGTACCTGAACGTTCAAGCCGGTTTCGACTTTAGCGTTCTTTGTTGCGCCGGTAGCCGTGTTACCTTTGATTCCCGGTTCCGTTTCAATAACCTTCAGCTCGACGCTGTTTGGCAGGTTGATCCCGATAATTTCGCCTTGGTAGCTGACGATTTTTACGTTCATATTTTCTTTCAGGAAGTTCAGTTCCCATTCCAATTGATCCGACGTCAATGTAAATTGATCGAAGGTTTCATTATCCATGAACGTATGCTCTTGGCCGCTGGCATACAGATAGGATACATCACGGTTTTCAATCATCGCCCGGCTGATGGTTTCGCCGGCACGGAACGTTTTCTCTACAATGTTGCCGTTCCGCAGATTTTTCAGCTTGGAGCGGACGAACGCTGCACCTTTACCCGGTTTTACGTGTTGGAACTCCAGCACCGTATAAATGTCGCCGTCCACCTCGACGGTCAAGCCTGTTTTAAAATCGTTTACTGAAATCACAAAAGTACCTCCTCAAGTGGGTTAACACCTATATTAAAATTGAAAAATACCCAAATTTCAAGCTGCTCACGTTAGCTGCTGTTCCCCCACGCTTGGAGACCCTGCGAAACCACGCACTACAGCCGGGCATCCGGTCCTTTATAAAGACCGGCGGCAACCCTATTTTAGCCTAGTGAAATAAAATCCTTCGTCGATTCCGTCAACCGGCGAATTCCGGTTTCCGTGATGACGACATCGTCCTCGATGCGAACGCCGCCGATTCCCGGCAGGTAGATCCCTGGTTCAACGGTGACAACCATCCCCGGCTTCAGCACCGTGTCGCTTGCTTTGGAGACGCGCGGAGCCTCATGCACTTCCATTCCAAGGCCATGTCCGGTGCTGTGTCCGAACTGTTCACCGTAGCCGTAACGGGTAATGACGTCGCGTGCCAAGGCGTCGGCTTCCCGTCCAGTCATTCCTGGACGAAGGAATTCCAGCGTATGCAGCTGGGCTTCCAGAACGATATCATAGATTTCACGCAGCTTGGCGCTTGGCGTTCCCAAGGCCACCGTCCGCGTAATATCAGAGCAATAGCCCTTATACAAAGCGCCGAAATCCATCGTGACCAGTTCGTTCGCTTGCATAATGCGTTCGCTCGCTCGCCCGTGCGGTAATGCGGAGCGTTCTCCCGAAGCCATAATCGTATCGAACGAAGGTCCGGTAGCACCGTTCTTCTTCATGAATGTTTCCAGTTCCAGAGCGGCATCCCACTCGCTCATGCCCGGCTTCAGAACGTCGAGCATATGCAGGAAAGTCCGGTCAGCCAATTCCGCCGCTTCCTTCATAATCGCTAATTCTTCGTCATCCTTGAAGATCCGCAGTTCTTCAACCAACCCGCTAAGCGGAACCAGCTTCACCGGCTTCAATTCATTTTCATAAGTCCGGTAGGTGGCATAGACCAACTGATCTTCTTCAAAACCAAGCCGTTCGATGCCCTCTTGCTTCAGCAAGCTTTGAATCGTTCCAGTAACCGATGGCCCGTGATCCACAATTTCGAACCCAGGCGCCTGTTCGGCAGCTTGGGTTAAATAGCGGAAGTCTGTGAGCAACCAAGCCTTCTGATCGGTAATCAAGACATAGCCGGAACTTCCCGTAAATCCCGTCAAATAGCAGCGGTTCACTTCTCCGGTGATGAGTACGGCTTCGATTTGCTGCGATTTCATCGCCTCACGGAGCCGGGCTACACGTGTACTCGCCATAACCAACTCTCCCTTATTATAAAGGTAATAACCTTCTTACGATCTCTCCGTTATTTTGCCCGCTCCAAGTGACGTTTTAAGGCCAGTAGTCCCATTTCGTATCCGTAGGATCCGAATCCAGAGATTTGACCGACAGCGATCGGTGCGATGACCGAGTGGTGCCGGAACGCCTCACGGGCGTGGATATTGGACAGATGGACCTCAACCACGGGGATGCTTACGGAAGTCAAGGCATCCCGAAGCGCATAGCTATAATGCGTGAGTGCACCTGGATTCAACACAATTCCATCCGTATTTCCGTAGGCGGCATGAATCCGGTCGATCAGCTCGCCCTCGTGATTGGACTGAAAGAAGGATAACTCCAGCCCGTTTGGCGCAGCCAGTTCCTTCAGATGGTTTTCGATATCAACCAGTTTCTCGGAACCATAGACGCCGGGCTCGCGCACGCCAAGCATGTTTAAGTTCGGTCCGTTCATCACTAAGATGCGGTACATGGCGGCTCCCCCTTTCCGAAAAATAACCAAAAATAATTTTAACATAGGTAGGAGTCGCTTGAGAAGCTTTAACTTTTTGCCCCGCCCTCCATGGAAAGCGCCTGTTCGCCGGTTTTTTTAGGTTCACGTGCGCGCTCATCCGTGTATTCCTCAGCCGTGGTATAACCGATGAACAACCCCCACAGCAAATACAAGCAAAACTCGCTGATGATCGTCGTCCGCGACAATTCGCGCAGCGGAGGGATCATGTCAAGCAACGGGCCCAGCACTCCAAACAAAATTCCCCACCAGGCAATGCCATATAGAATGCCCGGACCTGGCCCTTTGAGCTTGCGGAACGCCAACACATAAATCAGCGTCGCCAGAATCGATAATCCGATAAACGCCAGCCAGCCCAAATAGTACCCGGCTTGACTATGCAAGAACGAATTTTTGAAGAACGGCTCCAACAAATAGCCTGGCAGCACCGAGGTGAATCTCATATAGAAGAATACCCCCTTCACGCCACCCCAAATTAATCCAGCAAAACACCCGATTTCCAGCGTATACAGCCAGATATTCGTATGTTCCCGGTGTTGCTGGCGCCACGGTTGAACCCGGTTCTGCTTCTTCTCCTTATCCGCTTTCATTCGCATCCTTCCTTTCCAAAGGAATAAGTTCCTGCGTTTTTTTTGAAGATTAGTATGCACATTTCCAAAACGACTAATCCAACTAGAATTTGCCCGCAAAGTCCGTTACAATGGAATCATTACAAATTATCGATGTCTTGCCGCTTATACCAAACCAAACTTATACATTATAGGAAGGTGAAAGTTTTGCCTGAACAATCCACACCGACGATTTACGGCGGCCAAGCCGTTATAGAAGGCGTCATGTTTGGCGGGAAATATGTGAATGTGACCGCTGTGCGCCGGAAAAACGGGGAAATCAGCTTCTTAGAGGTCCCAAAGGAAGATAAGGAATGGGTCAAAAAGCTGCGCAAAATCCCGCTGATCCGCGGTATCGTCAGCATCGTTGACGCAAGTGCCAAAGGCTCCAAACACCTGAACTTTTCGGCAGAGGCGATGGCCGATGACGAGATGGACCCCGAAGAACGCGCCAAACAGAAGGAAAAAGAAGAGTCAGGCTTTTCTCTCACGATGCTGCTTGGAGTTGCCGTCGTAGGGATCTTGTCCTTTATCGTAGGAAAGCTCATTTTCACATTGGTACCGGCGCTCTTGGAGCAATATTTGTTCCAACATGCGTTTGCCAGCCAGACGTTGCACTCCTTGGTTGAAGGTGTCATTAAAATTGTTCTTCTTCTCGGATATCTGTGGCTCATGTCCCAGACCCCTGTGATCAAACGGCTGTTCCAATACCATGGAGCGGAGCATAAAGTGATTTCTGCTTATGAAGCAGGCGAAGAATTAACCCCGGCCAATGTACAAAAATATTCCCGCCTGCACTACCGGTGTGGCAGCAGCTTTATCATCTTAACGGTAATCGTTGGCGTGATCATTTATTCACTGCCGATTTTCAGTTGGGACACGGTTTGGGAACGGATCTACATTCGAATCTTGCTGCTCCCGCTTGTAATTGGACTTTCCTTTGAAATGCTGCGGTTCACGAATGCGGTTCGCGACATTCCGGTGCTGCGGTTCCTGGGATATCCAGGACTTTGGCTGCAGTTGTTGACTACAAAAGAACCGACCGATGATATGGTTGAAGTATCGATCGCTTCTTTTAACCGGATGCGCGAGCTGGATGCGCAGTTGGAACAAGTCGGTGTGATGGAGACGCCGGTTGGTACATCATTGGATCCCTTGAAAGGATGAGTAACATGAGAAAACAAGGCATCATGTTTTGGATCATCGTCCTTCTCGTCGCGTTTTATATTATTGATGGTTTGTTTATCAGTCATCAGATTCATTGGAGCAGTATCATCATTCCGGTTGCTGTCTTTGGTATCGTCTTCCTGCTATATAAATATCCGCCCCGGAAGTACCGGAAGGCACAGCAGCCCAAAATCAAACCTTCCGCGCGTACGATGGCCAAAGTAGCCGCGGAACGAAAAACCACTCGAACGGAGAAACGCAAAACTTATCCGTTTCAAGTTATCGAAGGCAACAAAGGCAAAAACGATGACGATTTGCCGAAATATCATTAAAATGCAAAAGGACGGAACCGCTGGGGTTCCGTCCTTTCCTTTTATTTGAACGTGCTATTTGCTTGTTGGTACTTCTTAAACTGTTCTTCATATAGCTGCAGGCTCCAGTTGGCGAAAAACCGGTCCCCCGCCAGAAACCCGGATTCGAACAACAGCTGGCTTTCCTCCTCGCTAATATCAAATTGCGTAGTGCCGATGCCTAGCGTCGGAATTTTCACGGTACGATAGCGGTTGGATTGCTCAATGTACCGCTCATCATGGGCCGACAACATCGTCTCCACGATCGCCTGCAGCATCGTAAATGGGCCGGTGATTCGATGCGGTTTATTCGTATTTTTGCCGACCATTTGAAAGCCGACCGTCGGAATAAGACGCCCGCCTTGCCGCGGTTCTTCCTGATCAAATAACCATAGCGGAAAATTACTGAGCAAGCCGCCATCCACGATATGCAGAAATTGCTCGGTGAACGGTTTTCCTCTAGCCAGCTTCGGCGGCAATCGCAGCAACACCGGATCAAAGAAATACGGAATGCTGCAGCTCATACGAACCGCTCGGGCAACCTCAAACGTCGTTGGGTCGATGCCAATCTTCTCTAAATCGTCCGGCAGTATCATGATTTTCCCACTGGTGATATCCGAGGCGATGATCGTCAGCTTCCCCCGCTCCAAATCGCCAAACGTCCGAATACCCTTCAGCAGTAAAAGTTGGCGGATCCACTCCTCCAACGCTTCCCCGGCATACAAGCCTTTTTTCAGCAAGACCCGAAGAGCGGGGCCAATTAATGCCAAATTAAAAAGGGGCGCTCTCTTCAGAAATTTGGTGAAGGACGTCGTCATAATCAGTTCTTTCATTTCGTCTGCGGTATAGCCTGCAGCAATCATTGAAGCGACAATTGAACCTGATGAGGTTCCGGCCACTCGATGAAACTGCGCTCCATGCTTTTCGGCTGCCCGGACCGCACCAGCCAACGATATCCCTTTGACTCCGCCGCCCTCAAAAACTCCGTTAATCAGCATCCGGCGCCCTCCTCCCAACCCACATTCAGTTTACTGCTTATGTATGTTGGGAGAGGTGTACGTATGACTAAAGAACTTGGCGCGTGTGAATTCGCCGAATGGCTTCATCAATGGGGATCAGTTCTCGCTTCATAGAGGCTCGTTCTACCCATTCGACTTGTCCTTGTGCAGCAGACTTCCCAATGATGATCCGATAAGGAATCCCGATCAAATCAGCATCATTAAATTTGCTACCGGGGCGCTCATCCCGGTCATCCAACAATACCTCTACGCCGGCTTGAGTTAACTCTTCATAAAGCTTGAGGCTAAGTTCCATTTGCTGCGAATTTGAAGCGGAAATTGGGATGATGTGTACCTGGTATGGTGCGATCGATACCGGCCAGATGAGGCCATGTTCATCGTGATGTTGTTCGGCAATTGCGGACATAAGTCGAGAAAGGCCGATTCCATAACATCCCATGATCATCGGCTGCTGACGCCCCTGGGCGTCCAAAAATACGGCGCCTAACCGCTCGCTGTATTTGGTTCCAAGTTTAAACACATGGCCAACCTCAATGCCCCGCAACAATTGGAGCCTTCCCTCCTTGCAGCGTGGGCAAGCATCTCCTTTCACCACGTTGCGAAAGTCGCCGATGGAGGCTTCAGCTACATCGCGTGTTGGGCAGACCGAGCGTAAATGGGTGTCCGGCGCATTTGCCCCTGCAATCGCTGTGTCCATGTTTGAAGCCTCCCTGTCCATCAAGACCGGGATCATAAGGCCGATCGGGCCAGCAAACCCTACCGGGGCACCGGTTATTTTCTCTACTGTCTCATGATCAGCAAGCTGCACGTGATCTACGCCTAACCAGGCAGCCACCTTCAGCTCGTTCACTTCATGATCACCGCGTACGACGACCGCAACTGGCTCTTTCCCTTCAGGAACGTAAATCAGCGTTTTGAGGAAATGTTCAGGGCCCACTTGAAAGAACTGACCTAATTGTTCGATGGTATGCACGCCCGGCGTATCAACCACTTCGGGACGGTCAGCTGCCGCTGATTGAGTTTGCAGGCTTGGGTCTGGCAGCGCTGAAGTCGCTTTTTCAAGATTCGCTGCATAATCGCAATTCCCGCACACAGCTACAACGTCCTCGCCAATATCGGCTAAGGCCATGAATTCATGGGTGCCGCCTTCCCCGCCAATCGTTCCAGGGTCAGCCTCAACAGCTCGGAACTTCAGACCGCAGCGGCGGAAGATTTTCTCGTAAGCAGAAACCATGGATTGATATGCGCCATCCAAGCCGGTCCAATCGGTGTCAAAGGAGTAGGCATCCTTCATCAAGAACTCTCGACCGCGCAGCAAACCAAACCGGGGACGGCGTTCGTCACGGAACTTCGTCTGAATTTGATAAACCGTTAGAGGCAGCTGGCGGTATGAGTTCACCTCATCTCGCAGCAATGAAGTGATGACTTCCTCATGCGTTGGACCTAAAGCAAATTCGCGATCATGCCGATCCTTGAATCGGATCAGCTCAGGGCCATAGCGTTCATAACGACCGGATCTCTGCCAAAGCTCCGCCGGCTGCATCGCAGGGAGAAGCAGTTCCTGAGCTCCGGCCCGGTTCATTTCCTCCCGCACAATCTGTTCGATTCGAAGCAGCACCTTTCTTCCTAAAGGCAGGTAGGAGTAGATCCCCGCTGCCAATTGGCGGATGTAGCCCGCGCGCAGCAGGTGCTGATGGCTGGCCGCTTCTGCATCGGATGGAGCCTCCCGCAGGGTTGGGGATAATAATCGGCTTTGGCGCATTTCAATGACCTCCTTCATCTGAAAACAAAAAGACACATTCGTCAAGGGACGAATGTGTCGTGGTACCACCCTAATTCCACCGTCGATCAAGCTCATACGGTGCTCTAACCATGATAACGGTTGGGGACCGGTACGTGTTCAATTTCCACAGAGGAAATCTCCCCGTACAGCTCACAAGGCGGGAAAAATTCACGTGCGACAGAGACCTTCCAGCTCCCGGGTCTCCTCTCTGAGGACGCAGTCGTTAATTTCAATCCTTGATCACGGCTGATGGAACATTAATATCATTTAAATCATGTTGACAACGAATTTAACGCATTTCATTGTTCCTGTCAAGGCTGCACTCCATAATAGTCAGTGTCAAGCTAGCGTGGGCAGTCATTTAAGATGCCTGGAACGCGAACCCCGAAGGAACCTCTTCCTTGTAAGCGCTTTGCTTCGTTCTTTCATCAAACACAAGTGATTTGTCAGAATTTTTTGCCGTTATCCGCGAAGTGCTTTGAGTGCCATACCCGTTGTGCTGCTTTGCTTCGGTCCTTGCAGCATGCGAATCATTCCAGCGATACAACCCTTGACCGGTTGCGTCACGTTCTTGAGCAATTGCCGCATGTTTATCGACTGCTGCGGCGTTGCCTGCTTACTCGCTTGTCCTTCAACCGTTCTTACCACCGTGCCCGCTTCTTGAATCCTCATCA
>NZ_JADQ01000015.1:0-95008 GCF_000518465.1 Paenibacillus sp. J14
AATTCGGTGAATATTACCGGAAGAAGTATCACGAAGTGCCCAAGAATCAACACAAACGCGCCCTCGTCTTAACGGCAAGAAAACTCGTGCGTCTGGTCGATGTGCTGCTACGCAGCGGCCAACTCTACACGCCTCGAAGGAAGGTGAATAGCGCCAAGGATTAACGCCTCCTTTGCCTTAGTCCTTCACGAATTCCCAGTAAAAATCTGGTATCTGACATGGTTTTTGGCTGGGTTTGGTTTGATGCGCCCTTTTTTCGTGACTCCGCGCTCAACAGGCACGGGAAATTTCCANTTCGATTAAATCAACAGCTTGACATCATACCGCTGGACTTAAGTAGGGTAAGGTATACACAATTAACATAGCATTGTAAAATCCTAGTGGATGTGAGAAATAATACGAAAAAGTGGAAGTGAACAAGGATGATGCCCGCCCCGGAAGCAGGAGAGGAATATGATCAGCAGCCGGTAAGATCAGATCAAATTTCTTTAAACGAGGGCTGTTTCCGCTTGGCAACCATCAGCATCGGAATGGCGATCGCCAGACTGACCACAACGGGAACAATAGAGGCTTCAAGGCCAAACATTCCCCCAGTGAGAAGTGCGGCACCTTCTGCTTTCACCGTAAACAGACCGGTTGTTGTGTGCCCAGAAACAGGAATACCAAGCAAGCCCTCGACGGCATTCCAGCCGAAATGCAGTCCCATGACAAACCACAGGTTCCGCCGCCATATAAATGCCGCTCCAAGCAGAACGCCCGCCTCAATGGAAATAGCGAACGCACTCCATAGTGTTGCCCCTGTATTCCCAAGATGGGCTATTCCGAAGAAGAGTGAGGTTACAGCGAGTGCGAGCCAGGGCCCGGCCAATTTCGTAATGGCTTGAAACATAAGCCCGCGAAAGATGAGCTCCTCTACAAAGGCTGCGCCTAAAGCTGAGGTAATGGAGGATGCCAGAATGGAGCTTGTATCTGCAGAGCTCGACCATTGAAAGGTGTACCCTCCCGCAGCAACAATTATCAAAATGGACACTAGGATAAAGAGTACCCCTGTTACAAGCCCCATCCCAGCTTCAATACCTGCGCGTTGTCTTGTTAATTCAGGAGTTGGACGGTTAGCAAGGTATTTCATTGTCAGCTTATATACGAGAATAGCAATCGAACCTTCCACGAATGTAATCGCAAGGGAAGCGACTTCTCCTGCCTGATAGGCCAAGGGTCGAAATAGGGAATCGATCAAAATGATGCCCAAAGCCCCCGCCAACATCCATGTGATAGGAAAACGTGAGAACTTGCTGTTCATGGTTGTTTCAGCCCCTTTTTTTGCTCGTTTATTACGAGTGTAGGCTGAAAAAGTCATAAACCATAGTGAGTATTCGTCATTAAAAAGTCATATGATCCCTGAATCTCGGGCTTTACGGGCGGCCTCTTGCCGTCCTCCCACATTCAGCTTCGAATAGATCGTTGAGATGTAATTTTTAACGGTTCCCTCGCTAAGATGCAGGGCCTCGGCAATGTCTTGATTACGCATGCCTGAAGCCAGCTTATGCAGCACTTCAATTTCGCGAGCGCTAAGTCCGTATTCGTTTATTTTTGGGGCAGGGCTGAGGTTCAAATTTTTGATCATTTTACTGGCCATCTCCTGCGTGATTAACGTTCCTCCCGCATGAACGACACGTATGCCCGCAGCTAGTTCCTTGGGATGAATCGCTTTGAGCAAATAGCCTTCCGCGCCATGGCTTAATGCCGTCAACACATATTCCACTTCCCGGTAAGAGGTGAGTATAATGACTTTGGTTGCAGGTGTTCGCTCTTTAATCTTTGCTGTTGCAGCGACGCCGTCCATGACTGGCATATTGATATCCATCAGTACAATATCCGGCTGTAACTGCTCGCAGGATTTGACGGCTTCTTCGCCATTTTTGGCTAACCCGACAATTTCAAAATCCTCTTCCATCGACAGCACGATATGGAGACTCTCAAGAATTAATTCCTGATCATCCGCAATCAGCATTTTAATTTTGGACATGCAGGATTACTCCTTCCAGAGGAAATTGACAGCTGACCTCGGTAACCGGGGCCGTTCCGGCTTCAGATGATACAGACAGGGTTCCTCCCAAATGCTCAACCCGTTGTTTCATAGCAGTCAAGCCAAAGCCATATTCCAGCCGATTAATCGGCTTGCCGTTATTTCGGATGAATAGATGCACGTGGGTCTCAGAAAACCGAAGCTCCAGATGCAGTTGAGTTGCTTTTCCATGTTTTAATGCGTTTGTAAAAGATTCTTGTATGACTCGCAGGATGGTCTGACGTGCTTGGAAACGCAACGCTGGCTCAGTTCCTGACAGGTTTAAAACCACATCAGTTCCTGTATGTACCCGGAAATTGAACGCAAGTGTCTCAATCTGTTGGTAAAGATTTGATTCTCCTTCGTCGCCCATCTCATGGACGATGCTTCTCATTTCGTTCAGATTGCGCTCAGCTAATTCTCTTAAGCGATTTAACCGATCCTTGACTTCGGCCGGCTTGTGATCCAACAGGGCAATGGCAGCATCGAGGCTCATAATAAGCGATATAAAAGAGTGCCCAAGCGTATCATGAAGCTCCTTGGACAAGCGATGGCGTTCTTCAAGTAAAGTCATCTTCTCAACTTCCGCGGCGTAGTGGGTTAACAGCTTATTTTGCTGCTCCACTTCAGCTACCAGTTTATTTTTCTGATCGTACGCATTGGCTACGGAGCTTGCCCATACCCCGATAAAGCAAAAGATCAGGTTATCTGTTCCGATACCGAGGGTCTGCTCCCAAGACAATTTGAAGTGAGATTGAAAGGTAAAAGGAATCAAAGCAACGATAGGAATGATCCAGAGTGTGTATCGAGTGCACAAATACCCCATTGCAAGACTCGGCAACAAATAGTCTGCCTTGGATGCCAAATCAGGATGGAAAACCGAGTTCACATAAT
Source organism: Paenibacillus sp. J14 (assembly GCF_000518465.1). Lineage (NCBI taxonomy): Bacteria > Bacillati > Bacillota > Bacilli > Caryophanales > Paenibacillaceae > Paenibacillus > Paenibacillus sp. J14. The sequence goes on from NZ_JADQ01000015.1 coordinate 2,960, forward strand.
AAGAGCCGCCTAGCAGCAGTTCCATGATGCAGAACCAGGTTTTGTTCATCCGCCGCCCAGGGAACCAGAATAGGATAGGGACGATAAACGCTGCCAGCAACCAGATCATGTATAACGATGTGCGGGTTGAGGGCATGCCGTCAATGAAAAGCCGGGACAACAGCAAAATATAATGGTACGAACGAAGAGCGAATATGCCCCAATCCATGAAAGGTAGAATTTTTTTCATCATGATCTCCGAACTTCCATTCCGATAAAGATCTTCAGATCCAGTTTTATACATTATACGATTTTATGGTGCAAAGACAATTGAAAAATCGGGGGTTCGTTCTACTTAAAGTTTTCTTTACATTTCGTATATGTGGGAATTAACCATGCTAAATTAGAATTAATCCATTTGAGTGAGTCAGGGCTTCATTCACAGTTGAAAACATGACAGGAATCACTTAGATCGTATCTGTGAAGGATGCCTGGCAGGGGTGTCCTTCATTTTGCTGTATTAAGAGGGTGTTGATATTGAGGACAGAGAATGTAATGTGTGATGTATTAACGCTGCTTGTACCTAGTATTTTTTTATGGATTTTCGCTACTTACATCTTAGTTAGGTCGTACCCTTATAAAACGGCAAGATTCCTAGCGGCAGGAATTTTATGCAGTGCGGGTGGTTTTACAGCCGAGTTGATTGCCTTAATGGTGTCAACGGATTGGAGTCGCTCGATCCATCTTTATGTTGGGGTGATCGCCCTTTACTTAAGCTTTGCCTTCATTGTTCATATCCTCTATGACATGATACAAACCATGCAACCCTCCCATATGGCAGGGCTTCCTCGTATCTTTTATGGCTTCTCTATTCTGATGCTAGGTATGGGGTATGTAGGAAGTACCATCATGACACAGCCTCTCATTTCTACCTTGGCGAATATCGGATCGTGTACCGTTGTGTTAGCTCTTTTATGTATGGGTTACAAATATGTAGTGTCTGCGGGACATCAACTCTTCTTTAAGGTATGCTTTGGTTTTGCGGCGATTGCGTGTTTCGGTATAGTTCTCTCGGGGATCCCTGTCGTTTCCTTCCCGTTTGTTGTGCCAGCAACACCAGGTTTATGGTTGTCGGCTATGGCCTGTACGCTCATTGCTTGCTTCATCGTAAAGTTGAATCTAGTCCCCAGTGCTGCCAAACGTTATTCTTCCCTCATGGAATCTTCTGCGACACCGATGGTGATTCTCGATAATAATAAGCAATTGCTAGAGGTCAATGACATTGGAAAGTTGAACTATCAAATGAGAATTCAGACGGATTTTAGAAATTATTTTAATTATCAAAATGATCCCGATGCTTGGGATCAAATGTTTGCTCATTTAGATGAGAACTTCACCATCAAAGGTTATCGGATCCATTATTTAAATGAAGATGGCAACGAGAACATCGTTTTGATTGATGCTTCTAAGGTGAATCTGGGCTGCGAAACATATTATTATTGCATGATTCATGAGGTAACACAGGAGTTTCAGCTCAGAACCTTAAATGAGTACTTAGCTTATCACGATGTACTCACGGGTGTATACAATCGTGCCTACTTCGAAGGCGAAGTAAAGCGAAAGTTAGCTCAAGATCGAAAACCAGACGGTGCGATGATCATATGTGATTTAAACTTTTTTAAAGAAATCAATGATACGTATGGTCATCAAATTGGCGATCAGGTGCTGATTTTTACGGCGAGATTTTGGCGTGAACACTTGCCGAAACCACATCTATTCGCACGTTTAGGCGGCGATGAATTTGTGATGTTCTTTGAAGAAATCAATTCCGAGGATCTATTTCTTAAGCAAGTTAACAAGGTTCGGAACGCTTTCCAATATAACTTGTATAGACAGGATCAAATCCAAATCGAGATTGTTCCTAGTATTGGAGTTGCCTTTGTGGGCGAAGACGGCATGAATTATGAGCAACTCTATCATACTTGTGACACACGCATGTATGACGACAAGAAAACCGTAAAAGAGCAATATTGCATGAAGCAAGTGTGCTTCAATCGGCATCATATCTAGCATTAGGGCCTCTCGTAATGACACAAAATGATTTAGCCATTCCTTGCTTGCCTTCAATTTTAAATACTTGGTATAATGAATTAATTTTAATAATTTCAATATAGAGAGGAGTTATCACTTGAAGAAAAAATATTTTGCGATTCTAATTGCGCTGTCTTTAGCGGCCAGTATGGGAACAGGCGTATTCGCAGGTTCCAAACTCCAGGAAATTAAAGCGTACTTAAACCATGACATCAAGATTGTAGTCAATGGAACTGCTGTGCAACTTACAAATCAAAATGGTAAGCCAGTCGTTCCAATCTCTTACGATAATACAACTTATTTGCCCGTTCGTGCGGTATCAGAAGCTCTAGGCGTTGCGGTCAGCTTCGATGCAGCAACGAATACTGTCAACTTAGGAGAAAAAGTTGAAGGAACATCCATTGCCAAAGGCTTCGATGATATGTACCATACGAAAGACCCTCAATATACAACTTATCAAGGCAAAGATTACAAAGAGGTATATTATAATTCTGCTTCCGGCGATCGTAGCAGCAGCTTTATGCTGTATCCCAAGAAGCAATATCAAAAGCTCTATCTTCAAATTGCAGCCATCGGGGAAAACATTGAAAAGTTTGAAATTAAAGATGCTGAAGGTTCAACGGTACTGAAAACTGTCGATGTCATTAAACCGGAAGATGGACTTGTGACGATTGAGGTTGATATTAGCGGTTTCAACTCCCTATATGTTAATGGGAATGCGAAAAATGGAGGAGCTGTCTTTGTTCCGTTGACTACTTCGTATTATCGCTGATTACATAAACACATAAGCAAAGCAAGAGGCTCTCGCAAATCGAGAGCCTCTTAATATTATCGTGCTCACCCAAATTGCCCCCGCATCTCACCTGATGGTAAAATATTGGGAAATGATAGGAGGAGACGGACCTCCATTTGAGGGGAAGAAGATGAGTAAACCTGAAATGAACGTCGCATTGGTATGCGGGCCTGATTGCGATATGGAAGTCCAAGCCATTCGAGCCACGCTGGAGTATTTTGGTGCAAGAGTGTTTACTTATTGGGTCGGCAGACCAAGCGATCTGATAGATATCCTATCCGGCAAGGATCTATATCCGAATACGGACACGATCATTCTTAGCTTCCATGGCGACGAAGGCCAACTGATCATGCCAGAGCTGGAAGAAAGCATCTACGAACCGGAGGAACCTAAGGGGAACTTTGGGCCGGAGGAGATCAGACGCTTTGCCAAGCTGGCAGGGAAAACGGTCATCGGCACCGGGTGCTCAGTTGGAGCATTTGAGACGGCACAAGCATTTCTCGACAGTGGCTGTGAATTCTATATTGGACCTAATGACTATCCAGATGGAAATGATGCGCTCATGTTTGTCCTGAGGTTCTTTTACGATCTGATTCAGAACAAACGAAGCGTCAGGGAGGCTTTCCAAAATGCTAAGGCTCTGGGTGCGCAGATGGATATGTTTCAGTTGTATGAAAACACGCAACGGGGTAATTGAAAGCGAATAAAAGACAAAGGTCATTTTGATGTTTCAAAAAAAGGATGCGGATGATGTGAACAAAACCGATCGAATGCTGGCCATCGTGATTGAGTTGCAGCGTAAAGGTGTACTGCGCGCCGAGGATTTGGCCGCCAAGTTCGAGACGAGTGTCCGCACGATATACCGTGACATCCAAGCGCTCAGCGAAGCGGGGGTTCCGGTGGCGGGGGCACCGGGAGTTGGTTACTCCTTAATGGATGGATACTTTCTCCCTCCGGTTAGCTTCACATCGGAGGAAGCGGTGGCGCTGCTTATCGGGGCGGATTTCGTCAACATGAGGTTGGACGCGGAGTACGGGGCGAAGGCGCGCAGTGCGCAGGAGAAGATCGAGGCGATTTTGCCGGAGAACGTATTCGAGGAGACCGAGCGGATTCGATCGACAATTCGACTGCTGAATGAACATGGAACGAAAACGCGCGGGCAGGAAAAAGAGACGTTCGAACAGTTACGCCAAGCGGTTCTGCGGAAGCGGAAGGTTCGGTTTGGCTACTCCAAAAAATGGCCGGATCCGGATGGAGATCGTCATAGCGTGAGGATGGTGCATCCTTATGGGCTCGTTTTTTCTCAAGGGGTGTGGATGCTTGTTGCGTTCTGCGAACTGAGGCAAGACATCAGGCACTTTCGGCTGTCTCGTATGAGCGAGCTTGTTGTACTGGAAGAGTCGTTCAACATCGTGCCGGGCTTTAGCTTTCAGGATCACCGATCTGTAGACGATCGGAATGTGACCGTCCGCATGTGGGTCGATCATGCCATTGCAGACCGGGTTCAGGAATCAGACAATTTCTATATGGAGTCGTTCGAACTGGGGGAGGAAGGCGGGTTGGCGACGTTCCGCGTTCGGCGGGTGGAGGACCTTCTTCCATGGACGCTTGGATGGGGAGCGGCGGTACGTGTACTGGAGCCGGAATCGTTGCGTGCCCAAGTTCGAGAGGAAATCCAAAAAATGCTGGAACACTACTGACAAACTGTTGTCAGTAGTGTTTAGGTATGCTGAATCTAACTTGAACAGGAAGGGGTTGGGTTCAGTAATGGATACGAAAGAAATATTGGGTAAATTCGAGGAGACCGTCACCACTTATATACGCGAATTGGATGGTGTAAGTCTGGATCAACTGCTATGGAAGCCGGCGGAGGACGAATGGTCACTGGGACAGATGTACATGCATTTAATCCGCTCTGCACAGTGGCAGTTGAGGAATGCCGCACTATGCCTTGAACCGGGCGGCGGCACGGAAGTCTCACGGGAGGGGAAGACGCAGCTGGGTGAGAAGCTGTTCACAATGGGGAGCTTTCCGCCAGATCGAGTCCGAGTTCCCCCGTCCCCACAATACACACCGCCGCAACCGGAAAGCAAAGAACAGCTTGTGGGTGGAATGCAGGATACATTACGCAAGATGAGCGAGATGGAGTCCAAGATTACGTTGGTGTTTGATCTGGTTACCGAGGGTCGATCAGAATCGAGTAAAGAGATCGCTCGAAATACAGTTGCCCATCCGCAATTCGGCGGATTAAATGCGTTGGAATGGCTCCACCTGATCGAAATGCACTATCGCCATCATTTGCTTCAGAAGCAGCGTCTGGACAAGGCTTGGAGGGAAGCGCAGGGGTAGGTTGACCAGAGAGTTTTCTTGATGATGATCACGGTAGCCAGCGTGAGGCCATCCTATGAAGGATGGCCTTTAGTATGTTCTTGTGAACGGTACGGATAGCTGTATCATAGGTATTGTAAGGTCTTGGGAGGAGTTCGTATGTTCAAGATTGCCATTAAGCTGGTTACTTTTTTGCGTCTGCATGAAGATAAGCGAGGAGAAATTTTAGATTTACTTGTGCATCTATTCACAATAGAGAAAATTTTGCCGATACTTTAAATATAAGAGTATGGAATTCAAGGATTCATCTTTGATCTGATCCAATTTGTTGCGGGGACTTATGTAGCAGGATGATCAGAGCGAGATTACCCGTGCAGATTGAACGGGTTATTGTTAATTTTCAAGATTATGAAGCCAAGTATGACCGGATTCGAGCAGGAGCTAGCAGGTTTACACATCAAGATCGGATATCGTGAATAAAGATTACGGTTCGTTTACCTCAGTCCACAATCGATAGATTGTGGTTTTTCTACTAAATCTCAGGTCGAATATCTTGGCAACACACAAGGGCATCAAAGGAAATGCATATATATGCAAAGGGTGTGTGGTAAGATGCTAGACAAATTTCTAAGTCCATTTACCTCAATCATTACGAGGCTCAAATATGGACAAAAATTCATGCTGATCAGTTTGTTATTTCTGATTCCGATTGCTATCCTTCTAGCTATCTGGATCTCAACGCAGCAAAATGATCTGAAAACAATGAAGAATGAGCGGATTGGCTTGGAGCAAGTCGAAGACTTGATGCCTTTCATCCTGAGGGTTCAAGAGCATCGCGGACTTGTAAACGGGTACCTGAACGGAAATAAAGATGCCAAGGCTCAAATTGAGGCGAAGCAACAAGAGATCTCTCAATTAATTGAAGAAATGGACCATCATTTTCTTGAGCATGGTCTTCCCCAATCCTATGAAAAATGGAATTCTCTCAAAAAAGAATGGGAAGTCCTGCTCAACTCTTATGAAGGCTTAAAGGCAACCGAGAGTTTTGATCGTCATTCTGATCTGGTGTCCTTGGCTAAAGAGCTGATCGTTCTCAGTGCGGATGAGTCGAGCCTATCTCTGGATAATGAGATTAACTCCTATTACTTGATGAAAATGACCGTCGAGGAACTGCCTCAATTAATTGAGAGCGCAGCGGTCTTCCGGGGACAGGGAAATGGGGTTCTCGTCACAGGAAAACTGTCGAATGATATGGCAGTTCAGTTGCAAGTAGAAGTTTCAATGAGTGAGGTCGAACTCGACAATCTGAACAAGTCGCTGGCCAAAATTTACGAGTTGAACAACACCATGAATGAGGAACTCCTTAAGAAGGGGGAACAAACTGTACAGAACCTTCAGCAATTTCTCGGCTTGCTGGATGAAGAAATTTTAAACCCTAACGGGATGAGCATGGATGCTAATGTGTTCTTTGAGGAAGGAACGACGGCCATTAAATCAGCGAGTGAGCTATTCGAGTTGGCCGCAATCGAATTGGGCGATAAGCTTCAGGAACGTATCCATGATATTACGACGGTGCGAAATATTTTCTTATTGATTACAGCTGTGGTACTGCTGTTGGTATTCCAATTCTATGTATCCTTCTATCGAAGCGTGATCGAAACCGTTCGTACTTTAAAACAGCGTGCCGAAGCCATGGCCCAGGGCGATTTCTCTCAGGATATTGTCTTACCTACGAAGGATGAGCTGCAGCTTGTCGGGATTGCCTTTAATGAAATGCAAAGATCGATGAATCGGGTGCTGAGCAATAGTCAGCAAATTGCGGCAACCACATTCCAGGCTTCCCTGAAACTATCTGAAATCTCCAATGAATCTACCATGGCGATGCAGCAGGTGGCTGTTGCGGTACAGGAAGTGTCGGAAGGGACAACGTCACAGAAGAGAACGACCGCAGAAACGTCGGCTACCATGAATGAGATGGCGATTGGTGTTCAGCGGGTTGCTGAGGCTGCATCCGAGGTTGCCATGATCGCAATGAAAGCGAATGATCACGCAGATCATGGGAATCAGCAGTTGGTGGAGACCGTAAATCAAATGACAAGCATTAAGAAGACGCAGCTGGAGTCCTCCCAGATTGTAACTAAGCTCGATGAGCATTCCGCGCAGATCGAGCAAATCATTCAAGTTATTATGGATATTGCGAATCAAACCAAGCTGCTTGCGCTGAATGCCAATATCGAAGCGGCGCGCGCAGGGGAACATGGTCGTGGTTTTGCTGTTGTTGCACAAGAGGTTGGAAAGCTCGCTGAAGAAACATCCAAATCCGGGGAGACCATTTCGGAACTGTTAAATGTTATACGATCCCTTGTTGGAGATACCGTAGCTGCCATGAATTCGATGCAGACCGAGACGAATGCGGGGATGGATTCCATTGAACGATCTCAAGCGGCCATCGATCGAATTCTGAATGAGGTCAAGCTCGTCAGCGAACGGATTCAGGAAGTATCTGCTACCTCTGAAGAAATGTCGGCCGAGATGGAGGAAGTAACTGCCTCTATTGCGGAGATCTCCGATATTTCTCATCAGACTTCGGATGAAGCGGAGAACATGGCGGCCGCTGCAGAAGAGCAACTGGCCTCTATGGAGCAAATCCAAAGCTCTGCCGAGGAGTTGAGGGACATGTCCCGGAAATTGCAAGAAGATTTAAGTAAATTTATATTGCGAGAAGATACTGCAGTCTGACAAGGCCTCGCTATGTTGAAAAAAGCCGGTAAAAGATGCAACTCCCATGTTTACCGGCTATTTTTCAAATCAGGTTCATCTCACGCACATCAGTCTTGACAAAAAAAGGGTAAAGATTTATGTTCTATTTTGTAATGACCATTTCAAAATGACGCAGGGAGGTGAGCATTTGCGCCCCAAAGAGTTTAATCCAGACGAGATCGTGGATGCTGCCATGCATGTGTTTTGGGAACGCGGCTATGCGGCGACCTCTATTCAAGACTTAGTCGAAGGCACAGAACTCGGTCGAAGCAGTATTTACAATGCCTTTGGCAGTAAGCATGAACTGTATGAGCAATCGCTGCGCCGATACCAGGAGTTGAAGGCAGAGAAAATTGCGGTGTTATCTGGACCTGGTTCAGTTAAAGCGCGCGTTAGAGCTTTACTGATGGAAGTGGTGAATGAAGAACTCAGCGATGATAAAGGGCTTGGGTGCATGACCGCCAGCGCAGCTCTTGAGCTTGCAAGCCATGATGCGGAAGTGGCTGCCATTGTGACGCAAAATTTAAAATCCTTTGAATCAACCATCTATGAGACCTTGTTATATGCCCAAGAGAGCGGAGAAATTGCTGCAGACAAGGATGTTCGCGCACTGTCTCGCTTTATCCTCAATGCAATTCAAGGGATGCGAGTGTTAAGTAAAGGGTATCTTGGGCAGGATCGGCGGCAAATTTTGCTCGATGTTGTGGAGGTCACTCTTCAGGTACTTTAATAATGGCTAACATCGCACCGCTCTAAATTATCTTGAAAAAACCTGCAGTACACCTTGCAGGAATTTTTTTGCAGAGTATTGTAATGAACGTTCCAAAAAAGAGGAGGTTATTCGAATGACAGCAGCAGAGACGAAATCAAATCCAAAAACGATCGCCGTACTTGGCACCGGCATTATTGGGGCACCCGTTGCGCGTAATCTGCAGAAGCAGGGCTTCTCTGTGCGTGTGTGGAATCGGACACGTGCCAAAGCAGAGGCGCTTGCCGCATCCGGTTTGGATGTTTTTGACTCGCCACAGGAGGCAGTGGAAGGTGCGAATATAATTCTTACGCTGCTGAAGGATGGGGCGTCCGTGCTGGAAGTGATGAAAAGTGCAGCCTCCGGTTTATCCCAGGGAGCGATCTGGATTCAGATGAGTACAGTTGGCATCCAAGCGATCGAAGAATTGGCGAGCTTCGCGGAGCGGCATGGACTCAGACTGTTTGATGCCCCCATCCAGGGCACTCGTCAACCGGCGGAACAGGGCCAACTTGTTATCATGGCGTCCGGGCCAACTCAAGATCGAGATACCGTGCAACCCGTGTTTGATGCAATTGGCAAACGGACCGTGTGGGTGTCGGAGAAGATTGGAGCGGCCAGCCGGCTCAAGCTTGCATTAAATAGCTGGGCGTTCGCACTGACACATGGTGTTGCGGAGAGCTTAGCTATCGCCAAGGGGCTGGGCGTTGATCCCGCGTTGGTGGTGGATGTGGTGAAGGGCGGACCGATGGATAGTGCATTTTTTCAGTCTAAAGCGGCTTTAATCCTTGCGAATGATTATCCTGTCAGCTTCTCGGTGGCGAATGCGCTCAAAGACGCCCAACTGGTGATGGAAGCTGTGGAGCAGGCGGATCTCACTGCAGAAGTTGCCGCTGCCGGGCTGCAAAGATTCCGGCGGGCGCTCGAAGCGGGGCATCAGGACAAAGATATGGCTGCATCCGGATTGGTGTGAGAAGAACGATAACGCTATGAATAAAGTTAAAAATATTGAATCTACACCAACAGGCATTCACTTTCAGGATGCACCTGCATCAGTTGGACTTCCCGTTTGGCGACTTCTTGCGTTCACTATGGCTGGTTTTATCGCCATATTAACAGAGACGATGCCGGCAGGGTTGCTGCCGCAAATCTCCAAGGATTTTGGCATCTCCGAAGCGATGGCGGGCCAGCTTGTATCGCTATATGCCTTTGGCTCGGTGGTGGCGGCCATTCCGCTGATCGCTGCAACGCGTGGATGGCGCAGGAAACATGTATTATTGTTGGCAGTCGGCGGCTTGTTTCTTTTTAACACGGTAACCGCGTTGTCTACCAACTATTACTTGACCTTGGGTGCTCGATTCGTTGCAGGTATGGCGGCAGCATTGACCTGGGGACTGCTAGCCGGTTATGCGAGAAGAATGGTGCCATATCATCTGCAGGGGCGTGCACTCGCGATTGTGGGCGTGGGTCAGCCTATTGCCTTATCTCTAGGTGTACCGCTGGGCACCTGGCTTGGCACTTTGCTTGATTGGCAGGGGATCTTTGGAATGATCTCCATCCTTGCGCTGGCTCTCATCGTGTGGATCCTTGCCGCAGTGCCGGATTATCCAGGCCAAAGACATGATCAACGGCAGCCTATCCCCGAAGTTTTCCTAATTCCTGGGGTTCGCTCGGTACTATTCGTCGTTTTTGTATGGATTTTGGCTCACAACATCCTCTATACCTACATCGCGCCATTTATGGCTCACATCGGGCTTGCGAATCGTCTGGACCTCATTCTGCTGATCTTTGGCTGCTCATCCATCGTTGGGATTTGGATCACAGGTCAATTTATAGACGTCCGGCTTCGTTTCCTGACACTGATCAGCTTGGCTTTGTTCGTATTGGGTTCCATCGCACTTGGGCTGGTTAGCGAAATCCATGCGATCACCTATCTGTGTGTTTCGATTTGGGGATTGACCTTCGGAGGTGCACCCACATTGCTGCAGACGGCTATCGCGGATGCGGCAGGCGAGGGAGCGGATGTGGCACAATCGATGCTGGTGACCGTCTTTAACCTGGCCGTTGCTGGAGGGGGCGTCGTTGGCGGACTGTTGTTGGATTCCACCGGGGCGGGATCTTTTGCTTGGGCCGTTGCACTTCTTGGACTGATCATCTGGTTTACGGTATGGAGAGGCAAGACTTACGCATTTAAGGCGGAGCGCCGTTCGCGCGGATAGACGTAGAGGCCGTGTCTAGCTTAATATCACGCTTGCAACCTGAGGTTGCGCTGGGATGTAACCAATCCGTTCTTTTACATTAGAGATGGCATCACTTAAAATGAGCTTATCAATTTCAGGAAGGCTGTGTTGTGATGATCTTTAGTGAGAAGTTAAAAGCGGAGCGAATGAAAAAGGGCTGGACTCAAGACGAATTAGCCGAGAAGTTGTTTGTCAGTCGCCAGTCAGTCTCCAAATGGGAGAAAGGGCTGAATTATCCGAGCATTGAAACCCTTTTGAAGATAAGCGACTTGTTTGATATTAGTCTTGATGAGTTATTAAAAAGTGATGAGGAGCTGACAAAAAAGGTGATCAAAGAAAGTAAACAGTTGGCTCATCCGAAACTAAAATTTTTCTTTGATGTTCTATTTTTGGCAGCTCTTGTTCTGCTACTTATTAAGATCGGTGTCCTCATTCTGAACAAAGTATTCTCGCTCGATATTGACCTGCTTGGCGGCAAATTCCTATGGAATTTTGGCCCACTGGTGCTGATGATTGTCTCCGGAATCGGGTCGGGTATTCTTAAGGAACGATACAAGCAAGATTGACATAAAAAGACGCAGCTCAATCTTGGGATGGGGAACGGGAAGTTGCTGGAGATAGACTTTCATTGGTTGACATATCAACCTAATCGCTTAGGGAAGTTTGTTTCATCAATCCATAAAAAAGGAGAGAGTCGTTATGCATAATAAACCGGTTGCCTTGGTCACGGGGGCAAATAAAGGCATTGGACTTCAAATCGCCAAAGACCTTGCAGCGCACGGATTTACTGTACTCGTCGGGTCACGCAATCTTGAGAATGGGGTAACTGCAGCGAAGAGCATTGGGGAGAGCGCACATGCCATCGAGCTTGACGTTACGAACCAGGACACTATCAACGCTGCGGCAGAACGTATTCGGAACGAATTTGGTCGACTCGATGTACTTGTCAATAATGCGGGTATCTCCCATGCCGGTAAGCCGGGCAGATCGCTCGAGGAGGTGGTGAAGGATAGCCTTCCGAGTGTTGCCAAGCTCGATGAAGTGCGCGCCGTATTCGAGACGAATGTGTTTGGCGTGATCGCTGTTACCCAAGCGATGCTGCCGCTCCTCCGTGAAGCGCCGGCAGGCCGCATTGTTAACGTATCGAGCGAATCCGGGTCATTAACGATGAACTCCGATCCGAATTTTCCGCATCGCTCGGTGTTCACCGCATCTTACAGCCCGTCCAAAGCGGCTCTTAATGCGATAACCCTTGCCTTTGCCATCGAACTTGAGTCGTCCGGCATCAAGGTGAATGCGGCGTGCCCGGGCTTCACCGGAACGGATTTTAATAACTACGCGGGGACGCGAACCGTTGAACAGGCCGCACGTGAACCGGTGCGTCTGGCGCTCCTGGACGAGAATGGCCCAATGGGCACGTTCTCCAACGAGTTTGGTCCGCTTCCGTGGTAATAGACAGATTCAAAATGAAGAGGGGGAGCAGGGCGCGTCGGAGGTAACGTTTTGGGCTGATCTTGGTGGTATAATTTAATACGGCCCCCGAATCTTCTCGGGGGCTTTATTTTTGTGCAATCTGTTTTGTTTGTCGTTACACTTCTTGATATTTATTTACCGCCTGCATGCGGTTCTTGACATTCATCTTGGAATAGACGATGGAAACATAATTTTTCACAGTTCCCTCTGAGTAATGCATTTGGGTTGCAATTTCTTTATAGGTTAGGCCCTTTGATAAGTAATTTAAAATCCCGAGGTATACCGAGTTTACTCAGCCGTATTTTTTATTCAGAGGGTTGCTGCAAGAAAGACTCAACTGGTATGTTAAACCTTATTTTGCGATCCCTCTAACCTCCATGATATTTGCGCTCATGCATGTGTCTTAGGGATCTGTGCAAATCGTGTCGATCGATTTGATATCGGTGTTCTTAGATAGTCTTGTATTTGGGATCATATACTATCAAACCCGAAATGTCTGGGTCTCCTGGCTTGCCCACTTTGCAGCCAACCTGCTGGCTTACTTTTATATTGCTAATGGGCTCTTCTTCTAATTAGCAGCGACAGGAGGCGTCAATCTTGAAGATCCCTGTACACGAATATACCCGCTCGTTCTTGGTGGCCGAGCATTCTGCGTCAACTGATCGGATCCTTGGGTTGAGACAGCAATTCTCATTCGTTTGAAACCCTTAATCGGGACCATGCCGTTCTGTTGAACCGGCTGTATCCCCTCCTGCAATTCTTACACAAGATGGCTTACGCAGTAGAGATGTGTGTGCTACACTAGACGGGACAAAATGATACAACAGGAGGGGTTTATCATCACCGCATCAAGACCCAACGTTCTCCGAACAAACCGCTCTTATCGCCGGTTATGGTTTGCACGGATCTTTACAACGACGTCCTTTCAGATGCTTACCGTTGCCATCAGCTGGCAAATGTATATATTAACCCATGATGCCTTTAAGTTAGGGCTGGTGGGTCTGGCTGAATTTATTCCGATGCTGCTGCTTACCTTAATCGCCGGTCAAGTGGCGGATCGATTTGAACGCCGCAAAATCATCTTTATTTGCCAGCTTGTAGAATGCGCTGTGGTGGCGCTGTTGCTTGTGTTAACGCTAGGCGGCTGGATTCAAGGTCATCATATCCTGATTGCCGCTGCGATTCTTGGAGCCTCGAGGTCTTTTGAGAACCCGACAAACTCGGCGATGGTGCCGGATCTCGTAGACAAGGAAGAGCTCCCTCAAGCTGCAGCTTGGTCGGCCTCGGCAGGGCAAACGGCCTCGATCATCGGCCCCGCCCTTGGCGGATTGTTGCTGACCTTCGGTCCATCGGTCGTGTACACCACATCCATTGCGGCTTTGTTGATTTCGGCCTTTTTGATTCTTTCCATCCAAGTCAAGCGTGCCGTACGGAAGTTGGAAACCATCAGTATGGATTCGCTGCTGAACGGTCTGCGCTTTGTCTTCCAGCGCAAAGTTATTCTAGGCACGATTTCACTGGATTTGTTCGCTGTCTTGCTCGGCGGGGCTACGGCACTATTGCCTATCTTCGCTGAAGATGTCCTGCATACGGGGTCATGGGGACTCGGGCTGCTCCGGACAGCTCCGGCAGTTGGCGCATTGCTGATGTCGCTGGTTCTGACCCGTTATTCAATCCAAAATTCGATCAGCAAGTATTTGTTTATCTCGCTGGCGATTTTTGGCTTGTCTACCGTGCTGTTCGCCGTCTCTAAAAATCTCGTATTATCTCTGGTCGCCCTGTTCCTAATCGGCGCCTCAGATGTGGTCAGTGTCGTCATTCGTTCTACGCTGGTTCAGCTAAATACGCCGCGTGAAATGCAAGGGCGTGTCAATGCGGTCAACATGCTGTTTATCGGCACATCGAACCAACTCGGTGAATTCGAATCCGGCACGATGGCCAATTGGTTTGGTGCCGTGGTTGCCACCGTTATTGGGGGAATCGGGACACTGGTTGTGGCTGTACTCTGGATGTATCTGTTCCCGGTATTGCGGAATATGAAAACTTATTATGATACCAGTTATGAAAGGGAAGAGCCGGAGAACGGAACTCCTGAGCTGCGAAGTACACCTATACAGCAAAAATAAAGAGGATCTGACGTTAGCGGGTACCCTGCAAGGGACACTGAAATCAAGGTGTTTCGTGCAGGGTCTTCTTTTTGACTTGAAATATGTCAATGACTTTAAATCTTCAATCCTAGCATATTTCAATAAAGCATAATGGCAATAATTTCATGCAAAAGCCCTTATCTCAATATCATTGAATGTGTCAGTGACATATTGTATGGTTATGTCAGCTTAAGCTAACGGATTGGTAGAGCACGCGCGGTTTACCAACTAAAAAATAATAAAGGAATGTCCGGACATGAGTTCTGAAAGCACTTCCAAAAGAGAGAAACAACAGCTGTATTTGCAAGTCGCGGAGAAGGTACTGGAAATCATCGAGACCCGGGGGCTTCAAGCGCATGATCCTGTACCCTCTGAGGGTGAACTGGCCAAGTTGTTTGGCGTCAGCCGAATGACGAGTAAATTGGCCTTGGAACAACTCGCCGAACAAGGCATCGTCTACCGCTTGCCGAGAAGAGGAACGTTCCTTTCCGGTGATCGACATGAAAGACGTCGTGAGCTATTACAGGAACCTGTACAACGGTTACCCGAAAAGAAGGCAAGCAAACAAGTTGCACTGATCATTCCGCATATGTCCGACTATACATCCAGAATCATTTCGGCTGTTGAGCACGAGTTACGCAAACATCAGTTTGAGCTCATTTTAAAAATTAGCAGCGACCAAGACGACCAAGACCGATGCTTACGGGAGCTTGTGGCTGCAGGGATCAGCGGAATCATCTTATTTCCTTGGGGAAGTCGAACCTGCAGTGATCAAGTGCTTCGATTAAAAACGGAACAAATTCCAAGTGTGATCATCGACCGGATTTTTCGTGAGATTCCGTTTGATTGCGTCTATCACGACCATTTTCAAGGCTCCTATGAAATGGCACAGTATTTGATTGCGAAGGGTCATCGGGACATTGGGTATTCGTCTAACATTTTTGAGAACATCACAAGTCGAGAGGAAAGATATCAGGGGTACATTCAAGCTTTGCTTGATCATGGGATTCCGGTGAAGAGCGAATATATTCATTTTAGAACGGAACGCTGTGAACCGGGCCGCTTTCATGAGTATGATGCCGAACAAGGGGAATTTATTAGAAGCAATCCGCAAATGACGGCGATCATGTGTGCGGACGACCAAGTCGCAATTTCTACTTTGTTTTCTGCACTTCATATGAACATATCCGTCCCGGAGAAGCTGTCTATCGTTGGATTTTCGAATACTTATCTTTCAGCATTAACACCCATCCCATTAACTACAGTTCGTCAAGATACAGATCGGCTTGCCGCAGCAGCCGTAGATCTGCTCATGAAGCGTATCAATCATTCGAAGGAACAACATCTCACGATCAAAATACAAACGAACATTGTTGAAAGGAAATCGGTCTTCGATCGAAGCCACTTATTATCACTTGATAAGGAGAGAGTATGAGATGTCGAAAATGATGAAAGCGTTGGCAATGGTGGTGCTTAGCTGTTTAGTCATCACGGCCTGCGGAAGTAATAATAGTGGAAATGCCGGCGGAAACTCGGCGGAATCCGGCGAAAATTCGGGGAGCCAGGTCAAAAATGAGAAATTGATCGTATATACCAATTCAAATTCGGACGGCCGCGGTGAGTGGTGGACGGAGCAAGCGAAAAAAGCGGGATTTGATATTGAAATCGTGGGTGCAGGCGGTGCGGATTTAACCAATCGCTTGATTGCAGAGAAGAATAACCCGATTGCTGACGTGGTATTCGGCTTAAATAATATTCTCTATGAAAATCTGAAGAAAGAGGAAGTTCTAACGAAATACGTCCCGCAGTGGGCTTCGCAAGTTGACGAGGGCTTAAACGATCTGGAAGGCTACTATCATGGCCTCGTAAAACAAGCGATTCTGATTGGCTATAA
Organism: Paenibacillus sp. J14; assembly: GCF_000518465.1. Taxonomy (NCBI): domain Bacteria; kingdom Bacillati; phylum Bacillota; class Bacilli; order Caryophanales; family Paenibacillaceae; genus Paenibacillus; species Paenibacillus sp. J14. The sequence goes on from NZ_JADQ01000015.1 coordinate 19,413, forward strand.
TGCGGACATGTATACCCCGGAGACGGCTCCGAAAGATTGGACTGACTTATATACCAACGAAGCGTTTAAAGGGAAATATGAAGCGCCTACCCGACTTGATAGAGCTACCATGCGTCTGGTTGTCGCAGGGATTTTGTCGCCCCATCAAGACGCCAATGGAGACCTGGGCATTTCTGATGCAGGTTGGGACGCGTTAAAGCAACTCTACGATAATGGGCTTCCGGTCATTGAAGGCGAGGAGCTGTATGCGAATATGGCCAGCGGAAAAGTTCCCATCGGAACGATCGTATCCGGCGAACGCGCCAAGCGAGAACAAGAATACGGCGTCAAAACAGGTTATGTCATTCCTGAAATTGGTGTCCCTATGGTTGTCGAACATATCGCCATTATTAATGGCACGAAGAAGCAGGATACGGCAGAACGGTTTGTGGAGTGGTTTGGCAGCGCTGAAATGCAAGGAGCCTTTGCGAAGGAATTTAATGCGATGCCTGTTATCGCAGAAGCAGCCGAACAAGCTCCGGATTCAGCTAAAGCCATGTTTGCCGAGTTGAAGGCGCAGCCGTTGGATTGGAGCTTCATTGCAGAACATCTGGATGCCTGGGCAGAGAAAATTGAATTGCAAATCATGAACTAAACAGCATGGATGGGGAACTGCATAGCGCTAGTTCAGGCTATGCAGTTCTTTCTTACAACAACCTAAATAGAAAAGGTGAACGTGATGATCACATTTCAAGATATACAAATTCATTTTGGAGATTTCCATGCCATTAAGAACTTTAATCTGAAAATCAACGAGGGGGAATTTTTCACCTTTTTAGGCCCTTCAGGCTGTGGTAAAACTACCATTCTTCGAAGTCTTGCAGGTTTCATCACTCCATCTGGCGGCAAAATTCTATTAAACGACAAAGAGATTACACATGCTCCGATTGAAAAACGCGGAATCGGTATGGTGTTCCAAAGTTATGCGTTATTTCCGACGATGACGGTATACGAAAATATTGCATTCGGCAAGCGCGTCAAGAAAGCATCAAAGTCCGAGATCGACCAGGAGGTCCGAGACATTGCGCGTAAGGTCGACTTAAAGGAAGAACAATTGCATAAGCGTGTGTCGGATTTATCGGGCGGGCAGCAACAGCGTGTAGCTATTGCCAGAGCGCTCGTATTAAAACCGTCGATTTTGGCCTTGGATGAGCCGTTATCGAATCTGGATGCGAAGCTGCGCGTTCAGCTCAGAAATGAATTGAAGGAATTGCAGAAGCAGTTTGGGATCACGACCATCTATGTCACGCACGACCAAGAAGAAGCCTTAACATTATCTGATCGTATTGCGGTATTTAACAACGGTAACCTTGAACAAGTGGGGACGCCATATGAAATCTACAATTCTTCGAAAACGGAGTTTGTATGTAATTTCATCGGTGACATTAATCAGATCGATTCGGCATTGATCGCCAACAGTCCATTAAAAAATGTGGTTCAAGCCGGTAAGATCGCCTATATTCGCAATGAAAAAGTAAACTTAACTCCGTTGCCCGACAGTGAGGTGATCCGCCTGAAGGCCAAGGTCGTGGATCGGGAGTTTTACGGACTATATAGCAAGTATGTATTAGAAATGCCCGGCGGCAGTCTGTTGAAGACCATTGAGAAGGAAAATGGGGCTGTAGGGCTTGAGGTCGGGACCGAAGCGGATGTGTATATTAGACCAGCGGATATCATGCAATATGATCGGACGGAGGGAGCGAATTGAACGCACAGACCCTAAAGAACAAATTTGCCTCCCTGAATTATGGGCAGCTGCTGCTGTACGTCCTGCTGGCCTGGTTCATTATCGCTTTTCTCATTTACCCGAACCTAAACATATATTATGAGATTTTCTTCAAGAATGGGAGCTTCTCGCTGGATGCCGTCAACAAGCTCTTGTCATCGAAACGTGCCATGTCCAGCTTGTCCAACAGCTTTGTGTTAGCCGTATCTCTAGTGTTTACGGTAAATATCGTAGGAATTACGTTAGTCCTGCTCACAGAGTACTTTAAAATCAAGGGTGCGAACATTTTAAAGCTGGGTTTCTTTACAACCTTGCTGTATCACGGTGTGGTCGTAGCATCTAGTTACAAGTTTGCATATGGTGAAAATGGCTTTATTACGCGCGTGTTAGCCAGCATTTTCCCTTCCTTTAATACCGATTGGTTCCACGGATACTGGGCCGTACTCTTTGTAATGACATTTGCGTGTACCTCCAATCACATCTTGTTTTTGGGAAACGCGATTCGTAAAGTGGACTTCCAAACCATTGAAGCAGCAAGAAGTATGGGGGCGTCGACCTTTTATATTTTATGGCGGGTCGTCCTTCCGGTGTTGAAACCCACGATCTTTGCTTTGACGATCTTAACCTTCTTGACGGGTCTTGGGGCGATGTCGGCCCCGTTGATTCTGGGGGGGACGGAGTTTCAAACGATTACGCCCATGATCTTGACGTTCTCGAAGAGCTCCACTTCCAAGGATCTGGCTGCTCTGCTCGCCCTTGTGCTCGGTCTGGCTACGATCATTTTGCTGTCGATCATGATCCGCTTTGAGAAACAAGGTAACTATATGTCTGTTTCCAAAGTCAAATCTGTCTTGGTGAAGCAAAAGATTAACAACAAGGTCGCCAATGTGATCACGCATATGATTGGATATGTCTTGTTTGTTATTTACTTGATTCCTGTAACGCTGATCGTGATTTTCTCCTTTACCGATTCGCAGAGTATTGCGACAGCGACGCTCCGTTTGGACAGCTTCACCTTGGAGAACTACGGCCGATTATTTACCACCATGAGTGCGTTCAAGCCTTACTTGGTAAGTATTTTGTATGCTGCGGCAGCGTCCTTTTCGGTTGTGGCCCTGGCTTTGTTTGCATCTCGAATCTTGCACAGATACAAGAATAGTAAACTGGCAGCAGCTCTGGAATACTCCTTGCTGATTCCATGGGTTCTGCCATCCACGCTGATTGCGATCGGCTTGGTGGTTACTTATAATGTTCCGCGTTTAGTGACGGGGAATACGGTGCTTACGGGGACGCTTTGGATGCTATTGATTGGTTATATCATTATTCATATCCCGTTTACCATGCGAATGGTCAAAGCGTCTTTCTTCAGCTTGGACAGCAACCTGGAGGATGCCTCCAAGAACCTGGGAGCGAAGACGTTCTATACTTTTAGAAAGGTTCTGCTGCCAATCATTTTGCCGTCCACCCTTGCCGTACTAGCGCTTAACTTTATTAAAATACTGGATGATTACGATTTAACTGTATTCTTATATCATCCTGTGTATCAGACGCTGGGGCTTGTGATCAAGAGCAGTACAGACGCAGAAGCAGGGGTTGCGGCCCGTGCAATGTCACTGGTTTATTCCGTCGTGTTGATGATTATGTCGGGAATTACGATGTACTTTGTTTACGGTAGAAGTAATAAAGATAATTAAGTATCACTAGAATCTATGTGGATGTTTCCAGAAGTGGAGGAACTCAATGATGGCGAAAATTATGACATTTAACTTAAGATACAATGAACCATCCGACGGGGACAATGCCTGGCCATTTCGTGTCAGCGCGGTTGCTGAAGTGATCAAACGTCACGATCCAGACCTCATTGGCATTCAAGAAGGTTTGCATAATATGCTTACGGATTTGGAGCCATTACTCCCGGAATACGCTTGGATCGGAGAAGGGCGAGAAGGCGGGAAGCAAGGCGAATATACGGCCATTTTATATAAAAAGAGCAAGTGGAGTGCAGGGAGTGTGGGGCATTTCAGCTTGTCGGAAACCCCGGAGCAGCTTGGGACGAAGAGCTGGAATACTTCAAACACGCGCATGTGCACTTGGGTGACATTTAAGTCGCAAGCGGGCGTAGAATTTGCTGCGTTTAATACGCATTTAGATCATATCAGCGAAGAAGCACAACAGAAAGGCATGGAGTTAATTCGAGAACGGATGAAGCAATTTCGTGCGCAGACGGGGCTTCCGGTTGTGTTAACGGGCGACTTTAATGTTGAACCGGCAAACGCTGTGATTCAAGGACTGGAGCAGGAAGGATATCGAAATGCCTATTCCGTTCTGCACCTGGAAAATAAGGAAGTGGGAGCGACGTTTCATAACTTTTTAGGCGGAGAATCGGGAGAGCCGATTGATTATATCTTTGTATCCCCTGACTTGCAGATTCAGAACGTTACGGTGGATCGAGAACTGTATGGAGGTCGATATCCTTCGGATCATTATCCCGTGATCGCCGAGGTGTCACCCGTGTAGTGACCATGACGAGTAGATAAGGGGATGTCTATGCAATGAAACTGATTGACGCGGGTTTGTGGAACATTTCCTATGTGGACTTATCGCTGCGAATCGTAATTTCACTTCTGTTGGGCGGCTTGATTGGATTAGAACGGGAGTGGCATAACCATGCCGCCGGATTCCGTACGCATATTCTCGTCTGTGTAGGGTCCACGGTGATTATGCTGCTGTCCATCTATGGGTTTGGCGACTTTTCGAACGAATATAACGTCCGGATGGACCCGGCGCGGTTGGCGGCCCAAGTGGTGTCCGGCATCGGCTTCCTGGGGGCGGGGGCGATTATTCGCAACGGCTCCAGTATTTCAGGCTTAACGACGGCGGCCTCCATTTGGGTGGTGGCAGCGATTGGCTTATGCGTAGGGGCAGGGTTCTTCTTTGGCGCGGTGCTTGTGACGGTACTGGTTATTATTATACTGGTGCTGCTCAATAAGTTTGAGAAGAGCTTCCACAACAAACGCAGTCGAAATGAAGTCACCGTTCGGATCCTGAATAAGGAGGGCGGCGTCGCTAAGGTTGCGGAGTTGTTCGAGCAGGAGGGACTGCTCATTGTGAATATGTCTCTAGAGGCTCCGAACGATGATCAGGAAGATGAAGGTGAAAGCGTGCGAACGCTGCGAATCAAGCTGCATAAACCGCGCTCCAAGGATCTGCTTCGAGTCTTCGATAAGCTGCTTACCCTGGATTGCATCCATTCCTTTGAAACGGCTGAGGCGCTAAGGTCACATCCGGCGCATTCCAGTATGTCCGGCACCAGAACGCTGTAAGCTTGAAAGTTTAGAGCTATCCCTCTTGGGGTAGCTCTATTTTACTATTTTCAATCGATGATTAATCGCCAAAGTGCACAAAGGATGCAGTATAATAGATAAATACATCTTAGGACCTCTAGAGGAGTGAACCCGCTTTGCCGATCCAATACCGATATGATGAAACGCTGACGGACCCCGCTCTCTTGGAAGGGGTATGGGACTTGCTATGCCGTTACGATCATGAATTCATCCCGCCCTTATCCGCACGTGAGCATACTTATCAGTCCGATCTGACCGCTGGTGCAGCGGCAACCGCTTTACCCAAGCGATACTTTGACGAATTAAAGGAGCAAGCGTTCTTGCTGATACTGGATCGAGAGCAAGTGATCGGATTTATGTCATTTCGCCCTCATTATGTGTTTGAACATGCGGACGAGCGCGTGGAGGCGATCTACGTAACGACCGTTATTGTAGATGAGGCCTATCGCGGTCAGGGAATGACAACGCGCCTGTATGGAGAGCTGGAAGTCATCGCACAGCAGAAGAACCGACCGATCATGACGAGGACTTGGTCAACGAATCACAGCCACCTTCGAGTCTTGCATAAAATCGGGATGCGGGAAGTCCAACGTATTCAAGATGGACGGGGGCCGGGCCTGGACACAGTCTATTATCGCAAGGCTCTACAGGAGGGACCAACATCGTGAATAGCAGACGATCCATTTGGCAGAAGCTCCAGGCGTACAAGCTTCACAACAATGTGTATGTCGTTATTATGTTAGCTGTCAGCGTGGCGGGGTCCATCCTCATCTATGTTTCACCGTTGCGAGAGAGCCGCTTCGTCCCGGAGTTGGCGCTGGCTTGCGCTACTTCGCTGCTCGCCTCGATCTTCCAGCTCGTCTCGGATATTTATGTGAAATATAAAAACCTTGAAAACGACAAGCTCCTCGAAGGGATTCACGAGTTCGGCATCAATGATCTTCATTTTAATAAGCAGCAGTTGCTTGAGCATCTGTTGAAATCATGCGACAGGGAAGTCTGGGTTTCCGGCTACCGATTAATTCTGACAAGTAAAATTGCCCCCAGCCTATCGCAGGCGATCAGACAAGGCGCTAACCTGAAGCTGCTGATCTCCCCTCCTTGGATGGACGGGTTCAAGTTAGTCTATGGTGAAAATGACCGCGTCATCGACAATTACTGCAAAGTGTTCAGCGCGATCGCCAAAGCTTGCCGGGAGGCGGGTCGTCCGGTTGAGGAAGTATGCGAGGTGCGGTTTACGCAGAAGCCTTTATTTAGCGATACCTACAAAGTCGATTTACATATTGTGACCGGCCCTTATATGCATAATCGGGATGAAGATGATCATCGGATTACAGCCAACGACTTCTTCACTTACAATCTCATCAAGAAAAGCCGGCTCTACAATCTGGTGGAGAACGAATATATGACCCTTTGGGAAGAAGCGGACAGCGTGTTGGTATGGGAAGCGTATGCGAAGGCCTCCGAACAAATTCGAATCCAAGACCTGCGGGAGAAAGAGAAGATTGAGCTCATGCAGGAGGCGAGCCAGCCGATCGGCCACCTTCTTCCTATACCCCTTTCAGTCTAAATATGATATGGTAGATAAAACCCATAGGCATTCCACTCTCCGGAGTGGGGTGCCTTCGTCTATGTATGTGGGTTTTTTACATTAAATGTATGGCGTTTTGCCTAGTGGATGGAGGTTTGGATGCTATGTTTCTCTATTGATCCCCGTTCAGGGGAGATTCGATGGCTGCTGTTTCAGAGCTTAAGATCACTCATGTAAAGGAGAGGTAGAGCATGGCTGCAACAATTCATACCGAAAGACGTCCCCAATTAAATACCTCGGGACTCCGTCAGTTACGTCAGAAGGGACGGTTGCCGGGGGTGGTATTTGGCAAGAATGCCGAAAATGAAAGCATTCATATTGACACGAAGCCATTCGAGAAATGGCTGAAGCAAGGGGCATCCGGTTTCCTTCAGCTAGAGATGGAAGAAGGCCGATCTATGACGGTTCTGCTGGAGGATCTTCAGCGCGATCCAGTAACTCGCGCGCTGATTCATGTGGATTTTCAGCTCGTCCAGTCGGGGGAGATCATCCGTACGAAGCTAGGGGTGAAGCTCATCGGGACTCCGATCGGGACCAAATCGGGCGGAGTGGTGCAAATTCAGGACCCGTATGTGGAGGTAGAGGCGTTCCCGAAAGATCTGCCAACTTCGGTGGAGCTGGATATCAGTGCCATGGAAATCGGGGATACTCTTTTTATCAAAGACTTAGTCCTGCCGCCCGAAGTTACGGTGATCTCTGCGGATCACGAGCTTCTCGTATCGGTGTCGAAGCCGTAATGGGTTTGCAGAGTAGAAACGATGAATTTGGGAGTCGAGTTTCGTCTATATAGAGGTAGAGGAGTATTAGACAAACCCGTCGTGAGGAGCTGAGGAACATGAAGAAATCGGGATGGGTGAACCCGATTACCGAAATCACTTTGTTTGTAGCAGATTTGCCGCGGTCGAAGGCGTTTTATCAAGAGACGTTTCAGCTTGCGATTCATTATGAAGACGCGGGTTGTGTGGTATTTGATTATGGAAACACCTGCATCAATCTCTTGAATCAGCAGAATGCCCCTGAATTGGTTGAGCCGGCGCAGGTAGGTCGGGCAGGGGAGGGAACGCGGTTTCTGTTTACGATCCAAGTGTCGGACGTGGATCAGATCTGCACCGAACTCGAACAGCAAGGCGTAAAATTGCTGAATGGACCGATCACCCGTCCCTGGGGGCGACGGACAGCTTGTTTTGCCGACCCGGACGGTTACGTATGGGAAATCGCCCAGTTGCTTTAAACCTCCCCTTCATCCCCACATGGCAGATGTTGCTTCCCGTGTGGGGATGATCATGTCCTCAGGAAGTTCCGATTAAGCCATCCTTGCCAAATGCTCCTCCAAGCGATTTGGATGCATTTATGTTCCTCCTATAACTCCAATCCCTGAGTTAATGGATTCCCTTCATAAACCCCTGAATTTTCGAAGAGAGGGCGAGGAGAAGGATGCCGAGGACAATCGCGATTCCTCCAATGACCCCAAAGTACGCCATTTCGGTGGCCGGCGAATAGAATTTCACCACTTGCGCATTAATCGCTTGGGCCGCCGCACTGGCCAAGAACCATAAGCTCATGGTCTGGGAAGAGAAGGCAGAAGGCGCTAATTTGGTCGTCGCCGACAGCCCTACCGGAGATAAGCACAACTCTCCCAGCACCACAATGAAATAACTCAGCACCAGCCATAACGGATTCACCAAGGAGTTCTCGCCGCCAAAGTAAGCCGGCAAAAGAATCACCAGGAAAGATAAGCCGGCGAACAACAGGCCCAAAGCGAACTTCTTCGGAATCGTAGGTTGCCGCTTACCCAGCTTCAGCCAGAACCAGGCGAATACGGGGGCTAACGTGATAATAAATAAAGGGTTTAACGATTGGAACCAAGCCGGCGATATATGAAATCCAGCATAATCCAATTGCGTCCGCTTATCGGCATAATTCGCCAGGATGGTGGACCCTTGTTCTTGAATCGCCCAGAACATAATCGCCGCAATAAACAGCGGAATATACGCGATCAGACGGGAGCGCTCCACTTTGCTCGTTCGCGGACTGCGGTACATGACCACAAAGTAGGAAGTGGGGATCAAGAGCCCCAGGATCCCTACGATCACGATAAACGAATTGAACGTTAACCAACCTGACGGGATGGCGATGGCGACGATGATCGCGAGCAGCAATACGCCAAGGCCGATGCGCAGGAACACTTTCTTGCGTTCCGCTGGCGATAGCGGGCTAGGGACGAAGGTGCCGGCGAGGCCGAGATTTCTTTTTCGAGTATAGGCAAAGATCGCAAGTCCAAAGAACATCCCTATTGCAGCAATGCCGAAGCCCAGGTGGAAATTGTAATCCAGGCCGATGGTTCCTACGATCAGCGGGGCGATAAACGCGCCCAGGTTGATCCCCATATAGAAGATGCTGAAGCCAGCATCCCGGCGCGGGTCCTGCTCGCTATAAAGCTCCCCAACCACGCTCGATACGTTAGGCTTGAGCAAGCCCGTACCTAAGACGATGAGGACCATGGAAACAAAAAATAAGGCGACACTTCCCGGGATCGCCAAGGCGATGTGTCCCAGCATAATGAGGATGCCGCCGTAAAATATGGCTCTCGACTCCCCGAAGATCCGATCTGCGAACCAACCGCCAATAATACCGGACATGTACACCAGGGAGCCGTAGATGGACATAATGGCAAGGGCCACGCTCTCCTCCATGCCAAGTCCGCCTCGACTTAATTCGTAATACATGTAGTAGGTTAGAATGGCCTTCATGCCATAATAGGAAAATCGCTCCCAAAACTCTGTGAAGAACAAAGTGAACAATCCCTTGGGATGTCCAAAAAATCCTCGTTGCGGAACACTCTCCACAACTTGCTGTTTGTTTAAATCCGTCATGCTGTCATTTCCTCCCTAAGCGGCAATCACTATATAAGAATACCCCGAATCAGCCATTTTCAACTGGATACGGAAAATATAGTATATCATAAGATGGCAGACCTTAACTGTAAGATAGGTTTCATCTTGACCAGATCATTGGAGCCTTGTTGAAAAAAATCGCCGTCCCCGATCCTGCTTGGATCTGGACGGCGATTTGATTTTGGGGGTCTCCTGTGGGACAGTATGTGCTATCTGTTGGGAGCGGTCGTTGAACCTGCTGCATTTAGGCCCTGATCGGGCAAGTGACGGCTGGCTCGAAAGGTTGCCGCCACGACAAGAATGCCGATGAGGAACGTAATGATACTAGCGACATGCAGCGCGGATTGAGCTCCCGAGACGAAGGCGCTGATGATGGCGGCTTGTTGATTAGGGGCTGCTGCAATCGCATCTGCAACTGTATGGGGGACGGCATGTTGCTGAAAATTTACTGGAAGATGCCGGGTAAAGGATTCAGTGAGTACCGTACCCACGATCGCGACGCCAAGGGCGCTTCCAAGTTCCCGGGTCGCCGATTGAAGCCCCCCGGCGACGCCAGCCTGCTCAGCGGGCAAGGCCGACGTAATCTCTGCGGTCAAGCAGGGCAGCGCAAGGGCAATGCCGACCCCGATCAGGACCAACCAAGCCGCGTAAGCGAGATAAGGCTGGTAGACGGCCGACGCCAAGCCGAATAATCCAATGCTGATGGCAAGGAAGGCCGTGGTCAGCGTTGCGGGGATCCCGATGCGCTTCACTAGATCGGGAACGATTCGTGTACCAAGCAACATGGGCACCGAGATCGGAACGATGGCTAACCCGGCTTGCAGCACGGAATACCCGCGTCCATACTGCAGGAGGGATGCATTAAGATAGAACAGGCCAAAGCTGCCGAAAAACAGCACGAGCATCCCTAGGCTGGCGGTGCTGAGCAGAAGGATCCGAAATAGACGCGGATCCAGTACGGGGTAACGTACTCTCAGCTCAACCGCGACCCAGATCGCGCTGAGAATAACGCTGACCGTAAATGCCGTGATGACCACCGTGCTGTTCCAGCCGTATTCGGGACCTCCAATGATGCCGATCAGGAGAGCGACGATGGCTGCGACGAGTAATACTGTTCCGGCAGGATCAAGGCTGCGGGGGCTGCGGCTGCTCCGTTGTACGGCAAGAGCGGTCCATAGCGCGAGGAGAAGCGCAAACGGCACGATCGCCCAGAACAAGGTTCTCCATGAACCGGCAGTCAGCAAGGCGGCTCCGGCGATATTACCCACAAGTCCGCCCAAGCCGGTTGTCATACCCCAGATGGCGAGAGCACGTCCGCGACGGTCCGGTGCGGTTGCGTGCACCAGCACTCCGACGCAATTGGGGAGCACCAGCGCTGCACCTACACCTGTGATCGCACGTCCAAGCAGCAGGCTCGTCACATTGGCCGAAGCGGCTGAGATTGCCGCACCGGCTGCGAATGTGACGAGCCCGGCGATCAGGATGCCCTTGCGTCCAAATCGGTCGCCGGCTGCACCGCCCGGGATCACGAGGCACGCGAATAAGACGACATAAGCATCAACGATCCATAGCAGCTCGGATGAACTCGGATGCAGACTGCTGGAGGCGAGGATCGGAACTGCCAGATTGATGGCAGCGACCAGGCCCACGACCAGAACGGTGCACGCACACACGCACGCCAGGATCAGCCCCGGGTACCGTGAGGGGTTCACGGTATTTGGGGACGTCGTCTTTGGAGTACTCATGCTTTCTCTGGTTCTTTATAAGCGCCGGATAGAATGTCATCCATCAAAGTGGGTCCGGCCGGTGCCCAATCCAGAAGCTGGCGAGTCTGTTCGCTGGAGCCAATCATAGGCATTTTGAAGAAACTGCCGACAAATCCGAAGTGAGCTCCTGCCTCTTCCGGCGGGATGGAAACCACGGGCAGGTCTAAAGCACGTCCGATCACTTCGGCGATGGTCCGGGTGCTTATCGATTCTTCGGCGATGGCATGTAGACGCGATCCAGCAGGTGCCTTCTCGATCCCCAGCCGGATGAGTCGGGCTGCGTCAGAACGATGGACAGCGGACCAAGCGTGAGAACCGTCGCCGATATACCCGGACACGCCCTGCTTGCGTGCAGCGTTTACTAGATAATTAATAAAGCCCCAATCACCGGCTCCGTGAACGGTGGGTGCGAATCGGACAATAATGGTATCTACCCCGCGGTCAACGTAATCAAGAGCAAGGTTCTCAGCACCGCCCCGGGCAGATTCTGGACCGACAGCAGGTGATGGATCCGTCTCCAGGACAGGTCTGCCTTGGACTAAGCCGGATATCCCGTTGGCAACCACGAAGGGCCGACGGGTTCCAACCAGCGCATTGGCGAGGGTCTCGACAGCGGCACGTTCGGCCCGGTCCGACTCGGCCGGATTCGCCCAGTCATGCTTATTCGCCAAGTGAACGACAGCTTCGGCTTCAAGAGCTCCACGGCGGAGGGAATCCAGATCATCAAGGTCTCCGCGAAGAGCGGTGGCCCCTTTCTCTTGGAGCAGTGCAGCGGCAGCGTCCGAGCGTGCCAGTCCGATCACTTGGTGACCCGCTCTCATGAGCTCATCCACCGTGGCCGATCCAATCCATCCTGTTGCTCCAGTTACAAAAACTTTCATCAATATGACCTCCTTACAACCTTTGAAGGCTGTGTTTTGTTTCGGTCCATCGCATCGCTGGGATTCGTTTCGACAGTCAAACCTGCAATTACGAGACACCATGTCTCATAATATAACAAAAACAATACACCGTGTCCAGTAATTATTTTTTGGATGATAACAAAATGCACAGGAGGGCTTGCCGCATCCATATCCTCACGTCGTTAAGAAATAGACAAGGCATTGGACTCGATGTATATTTGAAACATGGAAATGAACAAAGAAACCCACCCTAGTGGCCGTCCTCGCAGTGAACAGGCAAGGGCGGCTGTTCTGAATGCAGCTGACGATCTCCTGGTCGAGATTGGTTATGCGGCTATGACAATGAAAGGGATCGCCGAGAAGGCGAGAGTGTCCCGGCAAACGATCTATCGCTGGTGGTCTCACAAAGCGGAGATTCTCTTTGAGGCGAGCGCTGCGGATGCGGAGGAGGAACTGTCGATCCAATTGTCAGGCGATCCCTTGGCGGATCTCACCGCTTATCTCGAAGCGCTCATCCACTTTCTTGCGAACTCTCCGGCGGGTGCAGCTTATCGAGCTCTGCTCGGTGAAGCACAGCAGGACTCCGCAGTGGCGGAGTTACTCTCTGCCAAAGACCCGATCGGCGATACGGCCCAGGTCATTCTAAAGCACCTATTCGAGAAGAATCAGGTGCCAATTCCGCTGGATCAGGCCACCGCCTTGTTCATCGGCCCTTGCTTCTTCTGGATCTTGAGCGGACGTGATCCTGCGGGGCTTGTTCCGCAGGAATTGGCGAAGAATTTCTTGAGTTATCTTCAAACCTAACTTGGCCCTGGCAAGGACCTTGCCCGGAGGCATGGTTGCCTCACCCTATTCGAATAAAGACGCCCATCGGCGTCTTTATTCTTTTGATATGACAGATTTCGGAAGATATTCGATATTCATCGCTGCCAACCCGTCCTAATTGTTCGAGCTAATGGGAACGGAGCAGGTGAAGTAAACAGGAGAGAGAAAGGGTCATCCCCAAAGGGATGACCCTAAAGCTACCTTGCAAATACGGTTAGCTAAGCTCCTGACTAGACGGTGAGGACGCTTCGCTGCCTTGGTCCTCTGCCAGCAACTGCGCCAGCTTCTCCTCCGTTCCTGAGCCGGGGGTGGGAACAAAGAAGCACCAGTGCAGTCCGGGATCATTGTCGATCGCTGTAGCGCAATGGATCGTGAACGACAGCACCTGACCGTCCGGCAGGCGATAATGGATGGGGTAGTGGAAAGTACTCTTTTGCCGAACCTCATGCCACTCCCACATCCGTACGAAATCCTCGCTATTCTGCTTTAATTGCTCAAATCGTTCCACGTACAACGGATTGTTTTTGTAAAGGTCGTAAGTGGCTCGGGTCAACGCGGTAATGTACCGCGCGAATTCTTCCCAATTCACCAGCCTTTTTGGATACTCGGGATCCAGAAACAAATGCGTCGCCATGTTCCGCTCGTTGGACGGCATCCGGCCGAAATCCCCAATGACCCGCTCCGCCCCGCGATTCCAAACGAGAATATCAGCAACCTCATTTGCAATAAAGGAAGGGTAACGCAATTGATCCACCAAGCTTTGCAGCAGGCTTGGATCCGGTTTCTCCGGTTTGGGTGCCTGAGGATAACTGACCTGATCCAGTGAAGCCAGGTTAAACAAGTGTCTGCGTTCATCTTCGTCCAGCTGCAGCGCCCGGCTGATATGGGACAACACCTCAGGGGAGGGATTCTTCTCGCGCCCCTGCTCCAGCCAGGTGTAGTAAGTAACACTCACGTTGGCAAGATAGGCGACTTCTTCTCTCCGAAGCCCCGGGGTCCGTCGTCGGCCGGGCAAGGTTTGGATCCCGGCATCTTCAGGCTGAAGCCGATGACGGCGTGATTTAATGAACTCCCCTAATGCGGATGTAGAAGAATGATTCTCCATCTATCCTTACCTCCTTATCTAGCTTTTACTGTCTGCTCTATTTCCTTACCTCTATGACGTAACTCCTCGATGATTTCCTCCGGTACCTTCCTGAATTTGAAATCCTCCCCGAGAAACAGCAGCCAGTTGATCGCCTCGGTGATCTCGTCCCGTTGATTTACTTGGACAACCATCTTCAGCATGGCGGTGGTTTGATACGGATTGGTATAGGAAATGAATGCTTTTAAGGGATGATATTTTTTGTACTGGGCAATGGCATGAGGGCCGAGTTCCAGGATCAGGTTGTATGCTTCCTCTTGCTTGCCAAGGAGCTCCAGAATTTTCTTTCGGCTCATTCGTTTCTTGGGAGAGTAGAGCTCGACTTGAGTAAGCTGGTCGACGGAGAACATTCGTTTCTTCTCTTCCTGTAAATCCAACACTTCCATCCACCACAGACTTTTCTCACGATAAAGGTGCAACAGAAAAACCGGATACGAGTTGATTCCATCCCCTTCCTCCAGGGTAATCCATAAATAGCTGTCGATGAGCAGGTGTTGAATCAGCTTCTCCAGCATTGGATGGGGAAGGTCCGAAAGCTCCAATAGATCGGGATTATGCGGGTTGGTCCCTTCAAAGAGCAAGATGTCATCCAGGAGCAGGAGATCATCCTGTTGGTTTTTCGAGATCAGCCCCAGCAATTTTTCGGCTAAGGATTGGCGACTCTTGAGATACGGAAGCTGGGCATTTCTGGTGGCCATGAAGGCGATGAACAGCGCTTTGACCTCGTTATCCGTAAACCGCACGGCAGGCAGGATCGAGTTGTGCATCACCGAATAACCGCCGTCCCGTCCAACCTCAGCAACGAGCGGCATTCCTAAAGCTTCGATTTCGCGGATGTCTCGGATCGCCGTCGAGCGGGAGATGTTAAATTCCTGCATAATTTCCGTGATGGTAAAGTGGGACCGATTGTTGATATAACGCATGATGGTGTTAATCCGTTCAACTTTTTTCATCGTGACTCCTAAACAGGTTCATTTTTTGACATGATTTAAAGTTATGATAAACCCATCAAGAACAGAAAACAAATTTAAAAAGAGAGTAGGTTTTAAAACATGGCGAATTATGTTTTGGAAGAGAAGGACAGCTTTACGGTCTTTGGTCTGGGCACAGAATTAAAAAGTCATTACACGGATTTTGCCGGCATCAATCAGGAAAAATCGAGTTTCTGGCAAGCCGTCACTGAGGACGGTCGACTCAACCAGCTTAAAGCGATTGCGGAGAACGATTATGTCTTTACCGTCAACGAAGCGGTTAATAACAAGATGATGTATTACGTTGGCGTACTTAGCCGTGAAACGCTGCCGAATGCCGAAGGCTCCCGGGTCATTCAGTTCCCGAAGGGAGAGTACGTAATTGTCAAAGGGGAAGGCACCGCGCCGGATGAACTAAGTAATCAGCTGGCGGGGATCGCTTTTGGCCAAGTTCTGCCGGAACTGAATCAAGTTGCTTATGTTGGCGGGCCTAACACCGCCGTCTTGATGGAACAAGCGAATGGCCGCGTCGCGGGAGAAATGTGGATCCCTGTCGTAAGGAAATAGAGAAGAAGAGGAGGGGCAAGCATGTCCTATGTCGTTGATTTCAAAAATGTATCTACTGTCGGTTTAGAGTCCTCTCCTGTAGCAGAGGCATTAGCCGGACTGCGAGCCAATGAGGCGCGTTATTTTATGAACAAATATAAGCATGTGTTTACGGTTGAGCCAGCCAGCGAAAGCCAGGAAACCCTGGATTACGTGAACCGAATCTTAAAAGAAGAACGGGGGATCGAGTTCTCGGCAAAGCCGTTAGAAACGTCGTTTTTTCAGGTGGAAAACATCCGGTGGGCGTTCGTCTTCTACGAGGACGGCTTAGGGGTTAACGTCATGTACACCCTGGACGATCCAAAGAAACGGGCCGTGGGCTTTAAGCTGTCTGAAGGCATGGAGGTTCCGAAGGAGCTGGAGGAGAAGAAGTTCAAATTTGCCCGGCAGAAGTCGAAATTGGCCGGTACGATCCGGGGCTCGTTCTTCGTGATTAAGGGCGAGTATTCATATAACTGACAGGAGGGCCGTTCAACGTTGAGCGGCCTTTTCTTCTTGATGCAACACCGGGCGAAATCAAGAAATTTGGGCTTCAATCGCGGCTTTGTCGATGACGGACCACACTTGCTTGATTTTTCCGCCTTCATACTTGTAAATGACATTTTCATAAAACAACACGCTTCGTCCATTGATCGGCAAACCCATAAATTGCCCCTTAGGTGTGACATCAAAGCGTAAGCGGCTCGAAAGATAGGGCGGCTCACAAACGAGAATATCGATATTAAAATAGAGATCCGGAATATCTCGGTAATCGCCCTCCAGCATTTGGCGGTAACCGGCTAAGCCGATTGGCTGCTCATTATAGCGAACATCCTCATGCACAAATCGGCCCAGTTGTGACAAGTCCCGTTTATTCAAACTGCTGATATATTCTCGGTAGATGGCTTTCAACAGAAATTCCACGGAAGTGACATCCTTTCTGTCCAGATTCAACACCCTCAATCCGAGTTATTGTATTCAACGAACTTCGTACGGATGCAAAACGGTCATAAAAAAAGCCCCCAATCGGGGGCCCTAATTGCTGGTGGTTGTGAAGCAGAATATCAACTTATTCACCTTTAGCAATCAGACGAACGGCCTTAGCAATAGCTTCCCTCGTTTCCGTCGGAAAGTTCACAGCATTCGGGTCGTGCGAAGGCCCGAAAGGATGAGTTGGCGTCCAGGCAGTTGCTAAAGCCATGATGGCAGTCAAAAGAAAGCCGGGAGTGAATGTCTTTCCCACCAGACCTTCGTTTTGTGCATTCATGATCGCTTTGATTTTCTTGTCACGCACGGAGGCGCGCTCGGATAGCGTGTCTTCTTTCCGCTCTAAACTATACCATGACATTAACCTTACAATTTGTGGATTTGTCATCGCCCAATCGAATACTCTTTTGGCATAACCCGCAAGATCCTCGGGCGTGAAATCAATTTCCTCATAAACACGTGTTAAGTGTCTTTCGAGGACGGTTGTAAATAGCGTTTCTTTATTCTCAAAGTAAACGTAAATTAAATTCTTATTGCAACCCGCGTTTTTAGCAATGCGGTCAACACGTGCTCCAGCAATACCATAGGCAGAGAACTCATCCAAAGCAGCCTCCATGATCCTCTCTCTTGTTGCCTCAGCGTTTCTCAATGGGTGCCCCTCCTTATTGAAGCCTGGATTTAGGATTTATTATATCATAAAAACACAGTTGACTAACTAGTTAATTAGTATTATTATATAACCAACCAGTTAGTTAATGAAGTGTCCCCTACCAGGATGATGACTAGTGATACTGGATAAACTATCTGGTGAATCCAATGAAGAATGGAGAGAATGCACAATGACACAAACCAATCCAAAGATTGCTATCGTCACAGGGGGAAGTCGGGGTATTGGCAGAAGTACTGTTTTAGCCCTTGCAAACCATGGTGTCGATTCAATCTTCACATATCGTTCTAATCAAGAAGAAGCAGAGAAAGTTGTCTCCGAGATCCGAGAAACCGGACGTAAGGCAATCGCCCTACAACTTGATGCAAGCAATGTCCGTACTTTTGACGCTTTTGTACAAAATGTACAAGATGCGCTAAAAGAAATGGGCGCTACCAAATTTGACTACCTCGTAAACAACGCGGGGATCTCTCACCATAACTCATTCGAGAAGACAACAGAGGAAGAGTTGGATCGTTTGTACGAAGTACACTTCAAGGGAGTCTTCTTCCTGACACAGAAACTGTTGCCGCTTATCAATGATGGCGGTCGGATTGTAAACATCTCCACTGGACTTACACGCTTTGCGGTTCCGGAGAGTGGTGCTTACGCATCCGTGAAAGGTGCTATTGAGGTTCTCACTAAGTATTTGGCCAAAGAGTTGGGACCACGTGGAATCACCGCCAACGTTGTTGCGCCGGGTGCGATCGCTACAGATTTTAGCGGACTCCGCACGAATGATGATCTCAAGAAGCTGATCGGGGGAATGACGGCGCTCGGTCGTGTCGGGGAACCAGAGGACGTTGCAGGGGCTATCGCTTCGTTGCTGTCCGACGAGAACCGTTGGGTTAATGCTCAACGTATTGAGGTTTCAGGAGGCATGTCTCTTTAATCTCAGAAGGGGGCGCATTTCTTGACCAACCTAAGAAACAAAGTCGCATTGATAACCGGATCTGGACGAGGAATCGGTAAAGCCATCGCAGAAAGATATGCGTCTTTAGGGGCCGATATTGCCGTAAATTATACGAGTGATAAGGCTGCCGCAGAAGCTACCGTTTCCAGCTTGCAAGCATACGGAGTGAAGGCGATTGCTATTCAAGCTGATATCAGCCAAGTAGCCGAGGTCCGGAAAATGTTCCAAATCGCACTCCAGGAATTAGGGAAAATTGATATTGTCGTTGCGAACGCCGGTATAGAGCTTGTAAACATCCCGACAGTTGATATTACGGAAGAACAATTTGACAGATTATTTCAAGTCAACACCAAGGGTGCATTCTTTACCATTCAAGAAGCGGCCAAACACGTAGCAGATAACGGACGCATCATCTATGTTTCATCAAGCACAACCACTAGTGCTATGGCTGGGTACTCCTTATATGGCAGCAGCAAGGTAGCACCGATGTATCTCGTCGAGGCGCTGGCGAAGGAAATCGGATACCGAGGGGTCACTGTGAATACGATCGTACCAACGGTTATCGAGGGTGCGGGATTATGGACAAACCCGGGAGATCGAGCACAACTTAGAGATGCTCTTATCCAAGCCCATCCTATGCGGCGATTAGGCACGTTGGACGATGTGGCCAATGTAGCTGAATTTTTTGCCAGTGACTTATCTTCCTATGTGAGTGGTCAACGTCTGTTAGTTAGCGGCGGTGCCCTTCAATAATGAGCGGTTTGCCCCGAGGGATGACATAACATATATTAAATAAGGTGACAGAAAGGCCGTCCAATATGGAACGGCCTTTCTATCTTTCATATGTTATTCCGGCGTTCCTTGAGTAACCCCGTGAATGTAGGTTTGCCAGGGGGTATCGAGCGCCCCTTGCCCGGGGTTATAGGTGAAGAAGTACTCCACCACATCGCCTTGGCTTAGGTTGTTCACCGCATAGGTATAGTTGCCGTTCCCCACCGGGGTCATGGCGACATTGAGCTGCACACCGTTATTGATTTTATAGTGCAGATCCGCAAAAGTCGCGCCGTTGACGTAGAACAACAGGTTATCGCCGGTTTTCTTCAGTCCCTTCACTTGATCGCCGATCACAATCGTGGAGGGCGTGCCCGGATCTCCCGGGTTCCCGGGATTTTGACCGCCGCCGCCATTGCCGTTGTCCTTATAGACACGCACATAATCGACTTGCATCGTGGCCGGGATATCACCAGGTCCTGGGGCGATGCCGCCGTCGAAGTTACCGCCGATCGCCAGGTTCATGATGAGGTAGAACGGCTGATCAAAAGGTGCATTCGGGTTGTTTGGCGCAGCCGTGGAATACCATTGATCCCGGGTGGCCTTAAAGAAGAACTTGCCGTCTACATACCATTTAATGTTGTCCTCTTCCCAAACGACGGAGTAGACATGGAAGTCATTGGCGATCGTTTGCCCGGATGGGAAGTTGTATTCACCCGAGAGATGGGTATTGGCCGGCCATTGTCCGCCGAAGTGAATCGCGCCGGAAGACTTGCCGGGCAGACGACCGCGAGCTTCCATAACATCGATCTCACCGGAAGCGGCCCAAGTGCCGTAGGCTTGATCCTGCGGCAGCATCCACAGCGCCGGCCAAATGCCGTTCCCCGTAGGCAGCTTCGCGCGGAAATCGACTCGGCCATATTTTAACGAGAAGTGATCTTTAGTGTTCACTTTACCGGACGAGTATTGTGCATAACGACTAGGATCCTGCGGGAACGATTTGGGATCGTTCAGCGCCCGGATATTTAACTTGCCGTCCTGAACGAAGACATTTTGCGGACTGTCCGTATAATGCTGCAGCTCCGCGTTGCCCCAGCCCCAAGTGCCCGGATCATCATTCAGGTAGTATCCCTGTTCATAATTCCATTTGCTTAGATCCAGCTGAGTCCCGTCAAATTCGTCCTGCCAGATGAGGGTCAACCCGTCGATGTTCGGATTGCTTGGCGTACTCAGCGGGATATCCTCTTGATCGGAATCATCCGGCCGCGGGGCGTTAGGATTACCGATAAAGGTGTAAGTGACGTAGTTGTTGCCCACGTTACCGCCCTTTTGCCCATTTAAAGGATAGCCGATACGGATTTGCATATCCTGTTGGATCGGCTGGAACCACAGGCCATAGATGTAGTCAGCCCAATAGCCCCATTGGTTCGCGCTGGACAGGTTATTGTAACCATTCGCAGAATAGACGAACCCGCTTTGACTGGAATCCGCCAGATCTACCCACTGACCGTTGATGTTGATCTGATACACGAAGTTCTCCAGCTCCGAGGCAATGGGAGCGCCTCCGTCAATTTTCGGCAGGGGCAGACCAATGGCGCCGCTTTCATTTGCGGTGAACGTCGTTCCCTCATAAGGCGTTAGAGTGTACGAATTTCTTACCGGTTCATTAAAAATAATCGTATACACGAGGCTCGCTGATGAAGTTTTCGATTCCAATTTCACGTTGATGGACTCCGTGACGTTAAACCAGTAGCCGCCGCCGCCATCGGTGAATTGGCCGAAGTTCTGATCATAGATCCAGCCGCTGGCCGGATTGTTGTCGATGTCGATCCAGGTGCTGCTGTTCACCGGCTTCACATACACCTTCAAGTCGTCGGCAACCGCAGCATAAGGAATCGATGGATCGTTGTTGAACACGGGATAGGTGAAGCCTGCCCCGCCTGTAAAACCAGCGGTAATAACCGGACCTTGCGTAGGTGTCATTGATGTGATTGTGGTGGTGTTGATATTTTGGAAGACGAGAGTGTAGTTAAGGGTAACCCCGTTTGCCTTGGAGTAGAGCTGAATCTCTGTGGTTGCGGAAAGGACGAACCAATATCCGGTAAAGCCGCTGTCATACCAGTGGCCCCAGTTCTGGTTGTAGACAAAGCTGCTGACGCTGTCGATGTCGACCCAGTTGCCGTTCACTTTCACCTTAACGCCTAAATCTTGCACGACATCGTTCCAGGTTGCCGAACCGCCATTAAAAATAGGCATCACAAAGCCGTAGCTCGCTTGTCCAACTCCCGACTTGGTGATGACCGGCCCGTCTGCGGGTGAGAAGTAGCTCATCGATGTAATGGTGGTCTCGGCTGCCTGAGCCGGTGTCGGCACAAAACCGATGCCAACTGCCATGATGACCGCCAGGAGCATGCTGAATACACCTCGAGCAAGCCGCCTTTCTGCAAAGTGAGTCCGTTTCATAAATACCCTCCCTTTATTGTCCTCATTCTCCTAACCTGTGCACACTAGGAAAATCCTTACATAGGAGAACGCTTTCATTCTAACAATCCGGTCATCTGATGAGTAGGCACCAGATTTCGGGTAGGGTGCTCTTTTTTTAGGGAGGCAAGCAAGTGCTAAAAATTTTAAATAAAAGAACCTTCCTCTGAAAGGGATTCCATAGGAGAAATAGAATATAATAGAGGTCTCTTCTGGATTTTTCCTGTCAATGAGGTGTCCTGGGCGAATCGATTTCATATCGGGAGTCGAACGGCGACTAGGGAGGAAATCGGTTAGATATCTCCATTTTTCCTGTAAGGAGGCTTATATGAACGGAACCCCCCTGGACCTGCAGTTATTGGAAAAAATGAAGCCGGAGCTTACCGCGTTCTGCTACCGCATGTTAGGATCGATCGATGACGCGGACGATGCGGTTCAGGAGATTTTTATTCGCGTGTGGCAGAGCTGGAGCTCGTTCCGGCAGGATTCCTCGCCGAAGACATGGATCTATCGGATAGCTTCCAACCTCTGTTTGGATAAACTAAGGCAAGCGAAACGCCGGGTGCTTCCCATCGACCTGTCTGATCCGGCGAGCTCGATCGTGGAACCTCGGGAGACGTTACCCGATTCCGCCTGGATATGGCTGGCCCCTGATTTGGGGGGGAATCCCGAGGAGGCGCTCATCCGCAAGGATACCTTGCAACTCTGCTTCATTGCGCTTCTGCAGACTTTGCCTCCCCGACAACGAGCCGTATTGATTTTAAAGGATGTCTTTGATTGGTCATCCAAGCAAATCGCGGAGACGTTGGGGATGTCGGCGGCAGCCGTGAACAGTGCGTTGCAAAGAGCAAGAGAGACGATGAACCGGACCCGGCTTCGTTCCGATGAGCTCAGCCGCATGGCAGGTGAGCCGGACGCGGAGCTGCTGTCGCGTTATGTAGATGCCTTCGAGCAATTTGATATCGACCGGTTGGTCGCCTTATTTCATGAGGAAGGCTGCATGTCCATGCCGCCGTTTCCCATGTGGATTCGCGGCCGAGAGGATTTGGCGAAATTCTTCTCGCTTACCCGGTGGCATTGCGAAGGTTCTCGGTTTATACCGGTAAAGGTTAACGGTGGGTACCCGGCGCTTGCGCAGTACATGCCAAGCCGAGAAGGGGATCACCTGGTGCCTTGGGGGATTCATGTCCTTGAAACGAAAGAAGATCATATTTTGCATGTGCAGAATTTTATTAATACGAAATTATTTTTGCGTTTAGGGCTGCCGGAGCAAATCGACCGATGAATTTCGAATTTGCGTTACGTCTATAGGAATGTAAAGTCAAAAAACAATCCTATTTGAAAGAGGTGCCTTTGTAAAATGGAAACGAATCAACCAACCAAAGTTACTGTACAAACGGTCATTCAAGCCCCGGTAGAAAAGGTGTGGAGCTGCTGGACGGAACCTCAGCACATTACGAAGTGGAATCAAGCATCCGAGGATTGGCATTCGCCAAGATCGGAGAATGACTTGCGCCCCGGCGGGAAGTTTCTGACTCGGATGGAAGCGAAGGATGGCAGTGAAGGCTTTGATTTTGGCGGTGTGTACGATGACGTGAAAACGCATGAGTTCATCTCCTATACGATGGGGGATGGAAGACGAGTGGAGATCACCTTCGCTGCCGAAGGCCAAGGGACGAAGGTCGTTGAGACGTTTGATGCGGAGAACACACATCCGGTCGAATTCCAACAAGCCGGCTGGCAAGCGATCATGGATAACTTCAAAAAGTATGTGGAAGCATCCTAAGGTATGGAACGGGCGCCATAGTGGGCGCCTTTATTCTTTTGGCAAGCTTCGTTAAACATAATTTTTCCCATAGACGAATCATTGATCGCGAGCTACACTAGGGAAGGCGTCAAAGCAAATTACCTAGTAGGAGCTTGTAAAACCGTGACACTAACTGAACGTATACCATCATGGAAGAAACTTAGCCTATTCGCTGTAACCTGGCCGATCTTTATCGATTCGGTGTTACGGATGATGCTGGGCACCGTTGACGTGTTTATGCTGAGCCGCATTTCCGATACGGCAACCGGCGCGGTGGGCTTAGCGAATGAGATTATCTATTTCTGTATTCTGATGTTTGGATTTGTGGGCATCGGAACGAGTGTGGCCGTTTCGCAGTATATCGGTGCTGGGCGAGAGAAAGAAGCAAGCCGCGTCTCGGCGCTGGCCATTACGATGAACCTGATCTTCGGGATCTTCGTCAGCCTCGTTCTGGTTGGCTTAGGCGAGCCGCTTCTGCGGCTGCTCAACTTAAATGAGGAACAAATTGGCATTGCCAGCCATTATCTGAAGATCATCGGCGGCTTTATGTGGATCGAGGCGCTGTCTTATGCCGTATCGTCGGTTATTCGTTCGAGCGGCAACACCAAAAGCGTCATGTATGTGACGCTGGGCGTGAATCTTCTCCACGTGACCGGCAACTATCTGCTGATCTTCGGGAACCTCGGATTTCCGGAAATGGGCGTGACCGGTGCAGCGATCTCAACCGTCGTCAGCCGGTTTGTCGGCATCCTTGTTCTGTTCTTCATCTTGTATCGCCGGGTTCCTGCTCCGATTCACGGGAAAGACTACGTGACTTGGAACGGGACGTATGCGAAGCAGATCCTAAGCGTGGGGCTGCCTGCGGCGGGAGAGCATCTGGCTTGGCAATCGCAGTACCTGATGATCATGGGCTTCGTTAATATGATTAGCATTACTGCATTAAATACGCATGTTTATGTGATGAACATCTCCAACTATTTTATGGCATTGGCCGCGTCGATTGGGGCGGGGACGGAGATTATCGTCGGACAAATGGTTGGAGCAGGGGCGATGAAGGCCGCCTACAAGCGATTGATGAAAAGCGTACGGATCAGCTTTCTGCTCACCTTGGCCATTGTGGGGACGGCTTCGATCTTCCGACATGACCTCATCGGGTTGTTCACCGAAGATCCTGCGATTATCGCAACCGGAGCCAGCATCTTCCTGCTGTCGATCGTGCTTGAACCTGGTCGGACCTTCAATATGGTGATCATCAATTCGCTGCGCGCCGCCGGGGATGCACGCTTCCCCGTTCTGATGGGCGTATGCTCGATGTGGGGCGTATCGGTGCCGCTGGCTTACCTGCTGGGTGTTCACCTGGAGATAGGACTCCTTGGCATATGGATTGCGTTTGCGGTGGATGAATGGCTGCGCGGACTCATCATGCTGCTTCGCTGGAGAAGCCGGGCTTGGGAGAAGAAAGCACTCGTCAAGCCGGTGTCCGTATCAGAGGAAGGTGTAGGGTTATCTGCTTGAGGCCGCTCGGCAAAGTAAAGGCAAATACGACATCCGAAATCAAAACAGACCCAAGCTAACTTTCAGGCTTGGGTCTATTTGTTGGTTAAATGATACATTGACACATGAAAATTAATGTAATAAGATGAAAATGCACAAAAATTTAGTTATCATTAATAACTAATTTGGAGATTTTCGAGGTGAAAGGGAGATTTGATGAATTCTCCACCCCAAATATATCGTGATCTTGGGTTGATGATGAGACCGCTCGCAGTTCAAATCAACGAAATATTGCGAGAACATGGCATTCAACCTTTGGAATGGATCGTATTGGTTGAGTTGATTCAAGATGAAGCCTTAACAGCTGCTGATTTGGCCCAAAGGCTAACGATTGAAAAACCGAACGTTACAAGAATCCTCAAAGATCTTGTACAGGCAGGGTATGTGAGTGTTGAGATTTCCAGAGAAGACAAGCGCAAGAAACATCTCCATGTAACTGAGAAAGGCCGCGCCATATATAGACAAGTGCGTGTTTTTATTGATGCTTTAGACAAAGAGATTACGGCTGGCATCACGGAGGAAGAACAACAATTGTTTTTGAACATCATCCATCGAATTCGACAAAATCTAATCAAGAGAGTTGGGGAGAAAGGCAGTGAGTGGAATTAAGGAGAAACTATGGACCAAAGATTTTCTTACCGTTTCGGTGATTAACTTCTTTGTCATTCTAATCTTTTACTTATTGATGGTTACGACAGCCTCGTTCGTCGTTAGTGAATATCATGCTTCAGCCAGTCAAGGCGGGCTTGCTACCGGGATTTATATCGTCGGAACCTTGATCGGCCGCCTGTTTACAGGGCGTGTGATTAACTCGGCTGGTACCAAAAAGGTATTAGTCATTGGCCTGATTGCCTTTATTATTACGACAGGACTTTATGTTGTGTATGCTGGGATCTGGCTGTTTCTCATCATACGTCTAGTGAACGGAATGGCAGCCGGGATTGCATCCACCGCTACGGGTACGATGGTTGCGCAAATTGTCCCTATCTCCCGGAAGAGTGAGGGGATTGGCTACTTCAGTATGAGCAGTACACTGGGTACGGCCATTGGGCCATTTTTGGGGATCACCCTGAGCCAGAATACGTCCTACACGAACATCTTCTTGTTCTGTTTGGCATTGGCTGTTGTCGCGTTCATCATTAGTTTTATTCTGAAGGCACCTGCAGTACCGACCTCCAAAGCCCATACGGTAACCGAGAAACCAAAACAGGCTTTCAGCTTTAAACACTATATTGAACCGAACGCGATTTCCATCGCCATTGTGACCTTCCTGATGTCTTTTGGCTATGCGGCCATCCTATCCTTCATTAATTTCTTTGCCCAGGAACGGGATCTTGTCACCGCATCGAGCTTCTTCTTCCTAGTCTATGCCATAGCGATCTTGTTAACCCGTCCATTCAGCGGCCGTCTGATGGATACCAGAGGATCGAACTATGTGATGGTTCCATGCTTTATTCTCTTTGCAGGGGGCCTTGTCTTAATTAGCGGTGCTTATTCTGGATTTATTCTATTGGTTGCGGCAGCAATCATTGGCGCTGGATTTGGGAATCTGCAATCAGGCGCGCAAGCCATAGCGGTTCGTGTTACGCCCGCCGAACGTACGGGTCTGGCTACATCCACTTTCTTTATTGCCTTAGATGCAGGGCTTGGCTTTGGTCCTTCGCTTCTCGGTATTGTGGAACCGATCATTGGTTATAGCTCCTTGTTTATCGGCTTAGCGGTCCTTGCCCTCCTGTCACTGGTCATTTATATGCTTCTGCATGGCCGGAGAGACAAGCAATTAATTGCAAGAGCAAATTAAGAAAGAATGATCACGCATAATAAACAAAAAGGGGCGCCTGAGCGGGCGTCCCTTGATGCATTTACATTTAGTTTGAGGCGGCTGGCTTGCTGTCCGTGGAGAAGGCAATCTCCTTTTGAGCTTCAAGTTCGCTTCATCCCGAAGCGGCTTCTTCTTGTTACGCTCCATTTCCATTACTCAATAGAATCTTTCGTGGCTTGGTAGAGCTGTTCCGTATATTTGTCGATATCGTCGCGGGACATCCGCAGGCGGGCAACCGAAGAACCGTACCCAATTTCCTGCTTGCCTTCGGCTAAACCTTGGAAAATGCCTTCCGTGAACGCATCCAGCGGTTCCCCATGGGTATGCAAGCCGCCTCCTCCCAAATCGGTGTTTACTGCCGGAGGAGCAACTTCAATCACTTCAACTGATGTGGCAGACAGCTGGTGTCTTAAGCTCATCGTGAAAGAGTGAAGCGCGGCCTTGGTTGCGGAATAGACTGGTGCAATCGCAAAAGGAGTATACGCCAAACCAGAAGTGATGTTCACAATGGCTGCCGATTCTTTCTTCGCGAAATATGGAGCGAACAACAGGGACAAATGAACCGGTGCATCGAGGTTCGTGGTGATCTCCTTGCTGTATTCGCGCCAGTTGTCTCTCACATCCGCTTTGAGCACGTTGTAGCGCAGTTGAATCCCGGCGTTATTAATCAGCACGTTCACGTCGGGATAGTTGGTTGTTACCCAATCCAACAAGGCGACACGATCGCTTTCTTGGGCCAAGTCGCACACCCGGGTGATTAAACCGGGAACTCGCTTCCGAGCTTGCTCAAGCACGCTTTCCCGCCTGCCGATAACGATGACCGTATTACCGCTTTGCACAAATCTCTCTGCAAAGGCAAGTCCGATCCCGGAGCCGCCGCCAGTAATCAAGATCGTATTTCCAGAAAGTTTCATTGGTTCTCTTCACCTCGTAGTTGTTTTTGATAAAGATCGATTTTATAATCAATCTCTTTCAGGTGTTCCTGCATTAGCACGATTTCATCGAGCACATTTTGCTTATGCTTCAATAGCATGTCGAGTCGGTTCTCTACTGTAGAATCTCCCTCTACAACCCAGTCCATATATTGCTTAATCTGGTTGATGGGCATATTAGTATTCTTGAGGCAGGTGACGATTTGAAGCAACGCCAATTGACGTTCCGAAAATAATCGTCTGCCCGCCTCGTCCCGTTTGATAAACGGGAGAAGACCTTTTTTCTCATAAAAGCGCAAGGTGGACTCTGGTATATGATACATGGCTGCAGCTTCGCCAATGGTATAGTACTTCATCATGGAGGCCTCCTAATCTTAAGGAATTCTTGTCGACAACCCATATGATACGACTTAAACCTTAGTTTAAGTCAACTGTGCTTCTTCGCATTTACGTTTGCCTGTCTAAGTGCAGTATAATAAGGGAGGAGTGAAGACCAAACAAAGAGAGGAGCCAAAAGAAAATGGCACAATCCTTAAAAGGAAAAGTTGCGATCATCACCGGAGCAGCACGGGGGATCGGTAAAGCAACCGCCGTTGCCTTAGCGAAGGAAGGCGTTCATATTGGATTAATGGCAAGAACGGAGTCGACGTTGAAGCAAGTTGCTGCTGAACTGGAAGGGCTGGGGGTTAAGGTCGCTTACGCGGCAGCCGACATCGCCTCGAAGGAACAAGTGGATACGGCGGTTGAGAAGCTGAAGAACGAGCTGGGAGCTGCGGATATTCTAATCAATAACGCGGGAATCGCCACGTTTGGTACGGTGTTGGAGATGGATCCGGCTGAATGGAAAGGCATGATCGACACCAATGTATTGGGTACCTATTATGTAACACGAGCTGTACTTCCCCAAATGGTCGAAAAAAATAGCGGAGACATCATCAACATCTCTTCGACGAACGGCCTGAACGGGGCAGCCACCGCAAGTGCCTACAGCGCTTCAAAATTCGCGGTGATCGGGTTTACCGAGTCGCTTGCGCAAGAAGTTCGCCGCAACAACATTCGGGTATCGGCACTAACGCCAAGTACCGTAGCAACGGATTTGGCCCTGGACTTGAATCTGATCAAGGACAACAATGAGTCCAAATATATTCAAGCGGAAGATTTGGCGGAATTCATCGTCAATCAATTGAAGCTCAGCCAACGCGTTTATGTGAAAACAGCCAGCTTTATTGCGACAAATCCGTTTTAAGCGATAGAGTACGTTGTTATGTTTTTAATAACAGGAAGGAGTTGTCCCATAAGTGAATAATAATCACTTGTAGAAGACAGCTCGTCATGAGAAATCAAAGTACTTAACTAAAAGATGAGGATGGCGCAGAAATAACCTGCGCCATCCTCAGTTTGTTTCGGTCTATAGCGGTCTCCCGTCATACGTATGTGCCTAATGTTTGTTCGACCCTCACTACGTATACGGACGAAGATGACGGGTCAGAGAAGCGAATCTAACGATTTCTTGAGCTCTGGGTGAAGCTGCAGCGCGTTCAAGATTATCCGCAACGCTTCTGCGCGCGTGGCACGGCTCTTCGGTTCGAATCTTCCCGCCCCTTTGCCGCTGACGATACCTGCCTGTGCTTCCGCTATGATCTTCTCTGCTGCATAAGCACCGTCCAGATCATTGAAATGACCTTTGATCGTATCCTTCTCCAGTACGTCCAGATTGACAATAAACGATATCATGACCACCATCTCTTCACGCGTGATCGTCTGATTCGGCCTGAACGTACCGTCTGGATAGCCTCTTATTACACCCGCTGCCGCAAGCTTCTCAATATCCTCTTTAGCCCAGCTCCCCTCTATATCCTTCAATTCCATGCTTATATTGCTGCCGTCTCTATTATGAATATGGAACACGCGATTTAGAATCCTTGCAAACTCAGCCCGTGTGATCGCATTGTTCGGCCTGAATAAGCCATCCGGATAACCGGTAATCAATTTCAATCGGTCGAAGATCTCAATGGTCTTTACAGCCCAATGTTCCCTCGTGTCAGCAAACTCGCTTTCCGCATTTGCTTCCTTCGCTTCTGCCGCTTTGATTTTAAGCCTCTCTACGAGTTCATCTTCATCAATAATGTATTTATTATAAATCGTATCCTCTTCTGTTGCGGGCTCAGGATCTGCCGGAGTTTCGCTTGGAGGTGGATTATCTGCCGGAGTTACGGAAGGTGCATTGCTGCCGCCGTTGTCACTTACCGGGTCTGACCCTGTTGCCGGAAATACAGCCGTCACCACCCCCGAATTCACCGCATTCGTCACCGATGTCGCACCTGCTACCGTAAAGAAATCCGCCGGAACCCCCGTTAACGTGTATCCTATGTTAGGCGTAACCGTAATCGTTGCGATGTAGACCGTATTCGCCCTAAATACGCTATTCGCCGGCGACCACTCGATCGTTGCCGCATATTCAGACGTCCCCGGCAATGTTGAAACCGGAATCTGCCCCCTCGCCGGCACCGTCACCCCAGTAATCTCTGCTATGCTGATCGTTGCCGCAGGCTTGATATCCGCTGATGTTACATTTAATATTCGCACTTTCGAAGCGGGTTGCAGCAGGGTCTTCTTCATTCGAACATATATCTGATCGCCTTCATCGACTTCTATATTGTCAACGAACGTATCTGATATATCCTGATATTCGCCTGCGTTAACGCTATACTCCATCAAATCGGAGACGCCCACCAACTTCGTCGTACCAGACGTTGAGCCCTGTTCCAATAAGGCCGCAGGTGCTTCTGCCGGTTGGATGTCGATATATCTGACCGTCTTGGTTACACTACCCAATTCTGGTTGCGAGGCGAATTGAATCGTAATTCTATCCCCCACGTTAACCGGAATGTTATCGTATACTGCACTCGTAATCGAATTGAATGATGAAGCCTCTACCGAAAATTCCATTCCATTCTCAACTTGCGTCAGCTTCGTTGTTCCTGCATCCGTGCCTGGTGTTAACTGAATATTTCTGATTTCCGGATATTGACCATCTTGTATACGCCAGATGACATGATTCCAATCAGCAAACGTAGATGCCAATTTCATATCTTCATTTGACTTGCCTATACCTTTGCCTGAATCCGATTGTCGAGTCGTATTGATGTCATAGAAGCTGTTTTGAACCGTACCATAGTTATATCCCGCCAAACCGCCTGTAAACGTATAACCACTTACTGCACCCGTTGCAAAACTATTTTGAATGACACCATGGTTATATGCCGCCAAGCCGCCTACATAACCCCCACCACTTGTGTTTACCGCTGCATAGCTGTTTCGAATGGTACCTTTATTATATCCTACCAAGCCGCCGTCAAAATCAGCACCACTCACTGTCCCCCTTGCATAACTGTTTTCAATGATGCCGCCGTCAATCCAACCTGCCAAACCGCCTACATTACCTACACTGTCACGATGAACACTGATGTCCTCTAGCCAAATGTTCTTCAATGTTGCCCCTGTGGTTCTTTCAAATAAACCTACATTGTATTGAGTTGAATAGATATACAATTTCGAAATCACATAACCATTGCCGTCAAAAACCCCCTGAAAATTAGGGATTGGCACCCAGTTACCCATACTTGAAAGATCAATATCAGCTGTTAGGACGAAATATTTGCCTGCTGTCGAATGGTTTCTGACCTCATTAAGCTGTTCAGCAGTTGCGATCTGGTAAGGATCATTGGCCGTTCCTGCCCCTCCGGCAAAGCTCTCTGCCGCATACGCTTTGCCCTCATATTTCGTGAACAATCCTGGTAAGCTTCCCATCACCATCAGAATGATAAGGAATGCCGGGATTGCCCTTATCATTGTTTTCTTCATACTGGTCCCCCCAATCTCCGGAATAAGTTTCCAAGCTCTATTTAATACTGTACGGTACAGTTTTATTATTACTGTATATAGGGCTACAATGTCTGTCAAGTTAAGAACGACAAGAAGAGGCTTCCCCAAAGTCATCCTAGACGATAACTTTCGGGACAGCCTCTTTTTTTGTTAGGAGACATTGCTCTTAAACTATCCCTATTGTATAGAGGAAAAATATGCTAATTACTCAGGGGAATTGTCCAGTCGTGATTATGAACTAGCTCATACATTGGAGCGTATAGACTTATATCCCAAGAAAAGAGGTGTTAAGCCTTTGACGGCTGTTCAGGACATACAGCAAAAGGCGACGTACGATTTCGGCAAGTTGCCGTTGACCTTCTGGGAATATACGGAACAAGGATCTTCGGCGACAGGGTTTCAGACGAAGAAGCCCGGCTTATCGATTTACTTTGCTCCAATGGAAGTATTATTTGTAAGCAAAGGAGGCGGAAAATACGAGGAGCTTGTTCTACAGTTTCTCGAGTCCAATGCGAACGTAACCATGGAAGGCCGTGACCCTGCGGAGGGAAAGATTCATTATTTAGTTGGGAACGATCCCGGGCAGTGGAGGAGAAACCTGCCAACCTACCATGAAATCATCTATCGTGACTTATGGGCAGGTATAGATCTGATCTTCAAAGGCGACGGCAATAAGCTGAAATATGATCTTGTGGTCCATCCATCAGCGGATATCGCTTCGATTCGCTTGGCGTACCGTGGTGCAGAGAGCCTATCCCTAGATAGGGATGGGAATCTTCAGATCCATATGAGACAAGGCGTAAAGCAGGAAGCTAAACCGGTAAGTTATCAGGATATTGATGGTGAACGAGTGCCTGTAGAAAGCCGGTTTGTTCTTCATAGCAATGCTCAAGGCTGCCATAGCTTTGGCTTCCAAGTGGACTCTGATTATCATCCCGAATATCCCATCATTATTGATCCGGTCTTAATTTACTCTACTTATCTTGGCGGGGATAATATTGACTCAGGACTTCATATTGTTGTTGATGACTCAGGCCAAGCGTATGTTGCTGGAAGCACCTCTTCTGACAACTTTCCGACCACTCCAGGTGCCTTTAGTCAGACCTTGCCGGGGATACAGATGCGTTTATTACCAAGCTGAATGAGACAGGTACCGCACTTGTTTTCTCCACTTATCTGGGTGGCAGCGCCTTTGATAGAGCGACGAGCCTTGCCATTGATGCGGCTGGTAATGTGTTTATTACAGGAGAGACGCGATCACCAGATTTCCCCGTTACGCCAGGGGCATTCCAAACGACATTTTTGGGGGTCAACTCCGTCTTTGTCACCAAATTGGATGCAACCGGGTCATCCTTGATTTATTCTACCTATCTGGAGGGGAGCGGTGATGAGACCGGTAATGATATTGCGATTGATGCCTCAGGTAATGCTTATGTCACAGGGGTAACCACGTCGAGTGACTTTCCGGTCACACCCGGGGCATTTCAGACCTCTGCACCAGGAATCATTAACGGCTTTGTCACTAAATTAAACGCTGCTGGGAGTGCGCTTGTTTTTTCAACCTACCTGGGCGGATCCTCCTTTAATTTTGGCACGGGAATTGTCATTACAGCGCTAGGGAATCCGATTGTAAGCGGAAGTACTTTCTCGGATGACTTTCCAGTCACGGCAAACGCAGC
Organism: Paenibacillus sp. J14; assembly: GCF_000518465.1. Classification (NCBI taxonomy): domain Bacteria; kingdom Bacillati; phylum Bacillota; class Bacilli; order Caryophanales; family Paenibacillaceae; genus Paenibacillus; species Paenibacillus sp. J14. Next base: position 52,737 of record NZ_JADQ01000015.1, read on the forward strand.
TCAACCCGCGTTTGGAGGAATTGAAGATGCCTTTGTTACAAGGTTCGATCCGACGGGATCCACACTGGAATTTTCCACTTACATCGGCGGCAGCGATTTTGAAACAGGGGATGCCATCGCGATTGACCAACAAGAAAACGTGTATATCACCGGCTCTACAAGCTCCATGAATTTTCCGACAACGCCAGGTGCTTTTCAGACGGTACTTGGGGGTTCAATGGATGCCTTTGTGACCAAGCTCAATGCTTCGGGTACGGCGTTTCTTTACTCGAGCTATTTGGGCGGTACAGACTCCGATATAGGCTTAGACATTGTCGTTGACACAGCAGGTAATGCCTACGTAGTAGGTTCAACAGAGTCCGCTGATTTTCCAATAACTCCAGGGGCCTTTCAAAGTATATTCGGCGGCACGGAGGATGCCTTTGTGACAGTATTCAATACGGCTGGCAATGCGCTCGTCTATTCTACCTATTTAGGGGGAAGTTTAAGAGATGCGGGGAATGGAGTTGCCGTAGATAGCTCGTTTAATATTTACGTAACCGGCGCTACTTCGTCTGTTAATTTCCCGACGAGTCCTGGAGCTTTTCAAACCTCCCTTATGGGGGATCAAGACGCATTTGTCACCAAACTGGGTACTTTCTCACCGGTTCCGGGTCCACCCGGTCCTCAAGGGCCCCAAGGGCCCCAGGGCGAACCGGGCCCGCAAGGTCTGCCAGGGGCTCAAGGTCCCCAAGGGCCTCAAGGGGAACAAGGCCCGCAAGGTCTGCCAGGGGAGCAAGGCCCCCGAGGCCCTCAGGGGGTGCCCGGGTCGCAAGGTCAACAAGGGGAACCCGGCATGCGAGGCCCTCAGGGAATGCAGGGTGTACCTGGTCCACAGGGGCCCCAAGGAGTTCCTGGCCCACAAGGTGAGCGGGGCCCCCGAGGCTTTATTATCATTCGGAAGAAACGGAAACGCTGCAAACGGAAGGAAAAACCGCATGTTAGACAATCCAAAAGAAAGATAAACCAAAGAAAGAAAACATTGAAAATTATTAAGATGACAAGGAAAAATGCGCGAAAACAGAAAGGAAAGACCTATAAATTCAAGTTTCGTGCAATAAATCATGTGCGATTTCTCTTGAGTTACAATCACTATCAGTTAAATAACAAGGGTATGCAGAGCAAGAAATATGTTTAGAAATAACGTTCTGATTTTTCTTCTTAACGAGCATCCGTTAGCGATGCTTGTTTTTTTATGTAATAAAACCAGCCCATTCCATCTGAATGAGCTGGTTTTGCGTCTTAAGGTTATTTCGCGATTTCTTTCAGTGAGGCGACCTCGTAGGTGATCAGCTGGCTTTCGAGAATCGGGGATTCTTTGACCTCCCCATGGGTGCCTGGTTCCGGACGCTTATGGGCTTCTTTAAAGCTATCACTGTTTCTCCACGCTGTGAAATCGTCCATGGATTCCCAATGCATGTTCACATTTAGCTCATCATGATCTGCGTGTTGCGCCAGAAGCACTTCAACTTTCACAAGCCCCTTCGTTTGATCCAGCGAACCGGAGGCCGTAAAGCCAGGAGCCATAACCGCTCCCATTCCCGTTCTTACCTTAATTCGGTTGGTGACGACGATCATTTTCACCCCTCCTTATGCCCAATTTAGTGTGCCAGATGCACCTGTGTAGCTTGCTTCAGTTTGCCATCCTCCATGCGATACACCTTATCGCAATATTCGAGCATGCGCTCATCGTGAGTGACCATTACAGCTGCAATCCCGCGTGTTTTCACTTGATTCGCGATCAGGTTGACCACTTCATGCGCACGCCGAGTATCCAGACTGGCAGTAGGCTCATCGGCCAATATCACGTTAGGTTGATTCATCAGAGCACGTGCAATCGCGGTACGTTGCTTCTCGCCGCCAGATAGTTCCTCTGGGAAGCTCTTCAGCTTCGCACCCAGCCCTAATTCCTCCAGCAGCTTCGTCGCAAGGGCTTTATCCTCTGCGCGGATCTTCCCTGACATCTTCTTCACAACCAGCAGCTGATCAAGTACGGTGAGATAAGGCACCAGGTTCGAAGACTGCATAATAAACCCGATTTCCTTTAATCGGATACTGGATAACTCTTTATCCGAGAGCTTAGAAATAGGTTGTCCATTTAAGTGAACTTCACCTTCAGAAGGTTGAAGCAACGCTCCAGCAATGGATAAGAAGGTACTTTTACCCGATCCCGAAGGGCCGACGACAGCGACGAATTCCCCCGGCTTCACGGTGATGGATACCTTGTCCAGCGCGCAGACCCGAGTGCTGCCCTCGCCATAATATTTCGATACATTCGTAAGTTGCAAACCTGTTGTTGTCATTATTCTACCCTCCCGAGTGCTTGAAGCGGATCGATTTTGGTGATTTTACGAACCGAAACTAAGGAACTTAGCACGGCAATGACCAGAAGGACAATCGAGTAGACGACGACAAGATTAGTGTCAAGATTAAACGGCATGCCCTTTGGCATGATCGCCGCTGTCCCGTAGGCTAGAAGGATGCCGATGACAATACTAACCAGGGAAAGGATAAAGACTTGAGACACGATCGCTTTGCTTAAAAATCCATTTTTGGCACCGATCGCCTTCATAATGCCAAATTGATTGGTCTTCTGCATCGTCATGACGAAGAAGAACACGCCCAACACAAATGCTGAGATTACGAATAAGAAGGCCAGCATCATTAAGATGGTACCACTCTCTTCCTTGTAGCCCGGCATGCCTTGTACCGCTTTGGCACGTGTCACAGTGTCGATATTTGCAAGTTTGCTGTTGATTGTATCCGGATCAATATCCGGTCCTTGCAGCATAATCGCGTTAACCGGCCCCTCAATGCCTTTGTCGGAGCCCGGGGCGGCAAAGGCAATTTCCCGCCATTTCGGCATGGGGATAAACACGGCTGGAAGGTGGTTATAGGTTTGATTCTCAACAAAACCGATAATCGTTAATGACACGGTGGATCCGTCCAATTTAAACGTATCGCCAAGCTGGAACCCCTCGTCTTTCATGTTGTCATTTACGATCACACCCGTTAGGTTATCCTCGGACAGCTTATCGCCTTCAATCACTTGCGGTTCAAGGAAGCTGCCAGGCAGAATTCCCAAGATTGCGATATCCACTTTATCATCACTCTTGGAGCTGTCCCCTTTCAGAGCGGTGGCCATCGTGCTCCCCATAGGAGCTGCTGCATTTACATTCGGCAGCTTCTCAGCTTCTTCCACCAATTGATCGGATAACAGGGACTTGCTCATGGAAGACTGGGACCCTTGCTCGAAAATAACATAATCGGCCTGCATATTCTTGAAAGCTGACGCCGCCAGCGAAGATAGGCCATTGCCCAAACCGGACAGGATGAATACGAGCCAAGCCATCATCACAAAAATAATGACAATCATGGCAAATTTCACTTTGCTGTGCATGATCTCTCTCATGGCTAGAAACATGATGTTCAACTCCTCATTGATTTTTGACACGTGTGTCGAATTTGGTACGAGCTTAACAACTTCTCTTTGATTAAACACTATTTTGACACGTGTGTCAAAATAAACTTATGGAAAAAAAACCTCTTACTTCTTGGCTCCTCCCATCCATACGTCAAATAACATCTGGCTCCATTGGGGAACTGGAACGTTCATCATATTTGGCGTATTAATCAGGTTGAAAAAAACGCCGATATGGACAGGAAGCGGGATATCGTCTCTTAATTTACCTTCTTGCTGGGCGCTCTGGAACAGACGGGTCAGCTGAACTTTGAGCAATTCGTGGGCCTGCTCCACATATTCGATATCCTGACGCGCTACATCGGAATTCGATGTCTTGATTTTATAGGCATCGTTTAAGAGCTGATGCAGCTGGTATTCTTCGAGATAGATGCCCAGCAACTCCTGAAGAGCCTGCATTGGGTCAGTCTCGTCCAGGGCGGAGGCTTTATCAACGATGGATGCAATCACGCGTTTCATGCATGCAGCAACGATTTCATCTTTATTCGCAAAGTACTGATAGATTGTGCTTCGAGCGCCTGGCAAGTGCTCTGAGAGCATTTTAAGATTAAACCCATCATAACCATGTTCTAACACCAAACGTTTCGTAATGTTTAATAATTCGGAATGGGAGTAAGATTGTTTTCTGCCCAAGGGAAGGACTCCTTTCTTCTGCCGCCAGGCTTCAATTCTATATCTTAGTTTAGCACAAGGTCCGCTTTTGCAGTGAACATTCAGCCAGCGTTAAGTTTTCCCTGGGGTACATAAAGACAGCACTGGGATATGCGCTGGCTTTAGCCGGCTCATATCCCAATTCATGCGTAGATGCTTACTGAACTTATCCAAGTCGTCCCTTTACCCGCTTTAATGCTGCGACGATCAAGAAACTGATAATGACCAGCAGCAACCAAGAGCTGATCTTGCCAAGATGGACGAGATGCCAGCCGTCGGCTTGGTTTGGGTACCTCCAGGCGCTAAAGAAGGTGGCCACATTCTCTGCAATCCAGATAAAGAACCCGATCAGCACAAACGAAAGGGTTAACGGCATTCGGTAAGGCTTACCGCCAACCTCATAGGTAACCCAAGTCCGCCAGAAAACGATCAACACCAGTGCTGAAAGCCACCACCGAACATCAATCCAATAATGATGGGTAAAGAAGTTCAGGTAAATGGAGGCAGCAAGCGGAACCACCAGCCAGAGCGGAGGGAAGCGAACGAGATCTACCTTTAGGCGCCGCCAGGCCTGGCACAGATAACTAGCCACGCTCGCATACATAAATCCGCTGTAGAGGGGAACCCCGTTAACCTTCGTCCAGCCCTCCTCCGGATACGACCAAGACCCCATATGCACCTTAAACAGTTCCAGCGCCAAGCCGATCAGGTGGAAGACAGTAATCACCTTTAATTCATCGCGGGTTTCCAGTCCAGACCGAACCATCCAGACCTGCATGGCGAGGCAGATGATTAGAAGCCAATCATAGCGGGGCAGCCAAGGAAGAGGAATCCACTGCGTCAATGCCAGTGAAGCGAAGATCACAACGGGAAAAACGCAGGACAACGCTTGCTGCCAGCCAAAGCGAACCAACTGCTGCAGAGCATATCCCAAATGTACGCCAATTAGAGGCACCCTCTTATTTTGAATCGAATTTGAGTTACTCTTCATCATCTCGATACTCCAGTATATCTCCAGGTTGGCAATCCAGCGCCTTGCATATCGCCTCCAACGTGGAAAAGCGTATGGCCTTGGCCTTCCCGTTCTTCAGAATCGACAGATTCGCCATCGTAATGCCCACTTTCTCCGAAAGCTCTGTGACGCTCATTTTCCGTTTTGCCAGCATGACATCCAAATTAATAATTACGGCCATGGATTTCTCACCTCAGATCGTTAGATCGTTTTCCGATTTGATGTCGATGGCATTTCTTAAGAGCCTTTGAAGCACGGCAGCAAAGACGGCGATGACGAGGGAAGCGAAGCAGATGACCAGCCCGATTGCGGCGAGTCCCGGAGCATCATCCTTCTCCGCAATAATGAATAGAATCGGCAAAATGACCGCGTACAAGATACAGATTGCGATCGCGCAGTTTCGAATGCTCTTTAGAGCTTTCACCGAGGCTTCGGAGAAAGCGGTATTTTTATCGATATAGCCCAAAAGCTTCAGCGTCTGGTAAAGCGCATAGTAGAACGGAATAGCCGAAGCATACATAGGAATAAGCAGGGTCAGATAAATGTATGGCGGATAATACTCCACCATTTCTTTGGCTGCCAGAGGGACCGCGAATACGCAGACCGCAAGGATCGCGATGCCCATCAGGAAGACGACGCCTCTTAAGAAGAGGGTAGAGCCTTGTTCACGTTTCATATCACAACAGCACCTCGCGTGATTAGTGTGAGGTTAATTTATCATGTTTTTTATCGATAATCAATAAATATTTATTAATAAAAGAGGTGTATGTATCGAAAAAGAATAAATTTGGAAGAGTGAAGCGATAAGTTCTTTTTGGATAGCTTAAAAAAATCAATTATTAATATTAAAGAAATAAATATTTCAATCCCTCACTATTGTTGTTACACTTAAAATAGATCACTAATTACGGAAAAGGTGTGGGCCAGCTCGTCTCAAAGTTTGCAACGAGGATAAATCGACAGCGCTTACATCCTTTCAGCAAAATAAGGTCATAAGGGACGGTAAACATGAATCACGGACAAACAAGTACAGATGTTATTTTGATTGGTGCCGGAATTATGAGTGCGACGTTGGGGACCCTGCTGAAGGAATTGGCGCCGGACTGGAACATCACGGTGTTTGAACAACTTGCGCGGGCAGGGGAGGAAAGCTCGAACGAGTGGAATAATGCGGGAACCGGTCATGCGGCCCTGTGCGAATTGAATTATACCACCGAGCGGCCGGACGGAACCATTGATATTAGCAAAGCCATTAAGGTAAATGAGCAGTTCCAGGTATCGAGACAGTTCTGGGCTTATCTGGTTCAGCGTCAACTGATCCACAATCCGCAGGATTTCATCATGCCGCTTCCCCATATGAGCTATGTGCGCGGGGAGCAGAACGTTAAATTTCTGAGCAAACGTTATGAAGCGATGTCTGCCCATCCGCTGTTCCAAGGGATGGAGTTCACCCAGGATCCAGGGAAACTTAGGGAATGGGTTCCTCTGATGATGAAGGATCGGAAGCTGGAAGAGCCCATTGCGGCGACGAAGATCGATTCGGGTACGGACGTGAATTTTGGCGCCTTAACCCGCATGCTATTAAACCACTTGAAGGAGAAGGGCGTGGACATCCGTTACAAGCATAGCGTGAAGAAGCTGAAGCGGACGACGGACGGGTTGTGGGAATTGATGGTTAAAGACTTGAACAGCGGTGCTACCGAGCGTCATACCGCCAAGTTCGTCTTCATTGGTGCCGGCGGCGGGAGCTTGCATTTGCTGCAAAAATCCGGCATTCCGGAAGGCAAGCGGATTGGGGGCTTCCCGGTCAGCGGTCTGTTTATGGTGTGCAACAATCCGGAAGTGGTGGAACAGCATCATGCCAAAGTGTACGGCAAGGCTTCGGTGGGAGCTCCACCGATGTCCGTTCCCCATTTGGACACCCGGTTCATCGACAATAAGAAATCGCTGTTGTTTGGACCGTTTGCCGGTTTTTCGCCGAAGTTCCTCAAGACAGGCTCCATGTTTGATCTGATTACCTCTGTGAAGCCGCATAATCTTCTGACGATGCTGGCAGCCGGGGTCAAGGAGATGGCATTAACGAGATATTTGATTGGGCAGCTCATGTTGTCGAAGGAACAACGGATGGAGGAGCTGCGGGACTTTGTCCCCGGAGCCAAGAGCGAGGATTGGGACCTAATCGTCGCGGGTCAGCGGGTACAGGTCATCAAGGATACGGTTGAGGGTGGAAAAGGGACACTGCAATTTGGCACCGAGGTGGTCAGCGCTGCGGATGGCTCGATTGCCGCATTGCTTGGTGCGTCCCCGGGAGCTTCGACTGCGGTGCATGTCATGCTGGAGGTTATTGAGAAATGCTTCCCGCAGTACCTCGAAGCTTGGAAGCCGAAGATCAAGGAGATGATTCCTTCGTACGGCTTGTCACTGTCGGAGAATCCAGAACTCTTCCGTACGCTTCAGCAATCAACCGCGCAGGCCCTTGGGTTATCGGGAACGAAGCAAGAAGAAGCTTCAGTGTCCTAATTTCAAATAAGTGAAATGTTGAAGAGCTAATCCGTGGTTAATCTGCGGTTAGCTCTTTATTTTTGCGCTTACTTTTGAGGATTATCCCGTTGCATCAGGTCATAGAAAGAACAAGGTACGCGGATCAAAAGGGATAATGGTGGCAAAGAGGCATGAAAAGAGGTACCCAAATGAAAGGTCGAAGGTAACCTTTATTTCAACAAGTTCGCAGCCAGCCAGGGCTTGATCACAGGCAGTACGGTCTCTGGCTGCATCGCTTTCGTATGATCCATCACGTTCCCCGGTATAATCACCACATCCCAGCCGAACTGCCGCAAGGTGGGTTCATTTTTTCGTAAAGCCCCAGCGATGTCCACAGTCACCCTTCCAAAGTTCTCGCCATAAACGATACGGTCGGCTTCGCCCGCGAAAGCCAGCTTGGGCAACGAGAGATCTCCATGCACAGAGGTGTCATCGAAATCGGACAAGCTTTGGTATAGAGTCAGAAATTGCTTCGTTTGTGCTGGATCTAATGTGACTTGAACCTGATCCCAATCGTATTCTTCTGGGCTGACGGCGTCCTGATGTGAATTCTGAGCAGACGAGGACGGGGACGATTGCAGCGCTTGTTCGTGAGTTTTGGCGGTGACCGTCAACATCTCCTGATAAGGTCCTTCATAAGGCGGGAATCCCCCCATTATCAAACTTTCCAGCTGATTGGTCCGGAGTGCCAGCTGTAAGCCGGCTAAGGCTAACCAGGAATAGCCGTAGTAGCTGAACGTATCCACTCCCATCTCATCAGCGATGTGTAAGAAATCATTGGCGATATACTCCGCTGTCAAATGATCAGGCTGGGGATGCTGAAACCGGTGGCCTTCATAATCAAAATGCAGCACCTGGAACAGATCGGACAGGCCCTCGACGAAGTGTTTGCCTAAATCGGGATCGACGCCCCACATTTTCAAACTTTCTGCTTCTTGGTCCGTGACGGATTTTTTGGCGATGGGCAACATGATGATCGGACGGGAAGGTTTCCCGGCCAGACCAACCTCCAATGTTGAACCGTCAGATAAAGTAACAAGCTTGATTTGACTCATTCATTTCACTCCCTTACATGTGATACCTTCAGGATATAACATTCATGCAATCTTTCGGTTTTGCTCGATGGAATCCCCAATGTTATAGTCATCTAAAGATGAATAAGTTAACGTAGCACTTGAAGGTTTTACTTTAAGCAAGGGGGTCGTTTTATGACAGATACATATACACCTGCACAAATTGCCGAGCGGTTGAATATTAGCACAACGACCTTGAGAAGATATGAAGAACAAGGATTGATTCCGGAGGTATGTAGAACGGCAGGCAACCATAGAGTCTATGCGAAGGTGCATTACCAGGCATTTGTCGCCATCCGGACCTTGTTAGCGGGTTATGACATTCCCACCGTCTATGAAGTGATGCGGAAAATCAAAGCTGATCGCGTCACGGAAGCCCTATGGTTGATTAATCATCAACTGGCCCAAGTTGAGGATGAGAAGCAGCGGGTGGAGGAGTTGTTAACGATGGTTCGCCATGCGGACTTCAGGGTATATAAAAACCGGAAGCTGACGAATGCGATGACGATCGGGAAGGTAGCGGAGCTGGCGGGGGTGAATCCGTCTGCTATTCGGCATTGGGAGAAGGAGGGGCTGGTCACCTCGACCCGGCACCCGGTCAGTGGGTATCGAATCTATTCGGTGACTGAACTACGCAAGATTCTGGTGATCAGTAGTTTACGCAAAACAGTATATTATATCGAGAATCTGCGGAAGCTATTGCAGGATGTGGAAATGTTCCGGTTGCCTAAACTTGATCGTTCCTTTCAGGTGGCACTTGAGAAGCTAAATGAAAAGCTCAGGATCCAATATCAAGGAATCGCTGAGCTCATGGCGTATATCCGTATTCTATCTCTGACTTGACCTTTTATTTCTTCGCTGCAGCATTCACTTGTTGCAGCAGCAGGTTGATGCTTTCATTCAACTGGTTAATCTCTTTAAGATCCATGTCCGTGGCGTCAATCAGCGATTGCGGAACGCAGGATGCTTTCTCTTGCAGCGCCTTCCCCTTCGGTGTGATCAACACATTCACCACGCGCTCGTCGATGGAATCGCGTTGTCGCTCAATGAGTCCGGCAGCTTCCATCCGCTTGAGTAAAGGTGTTAAGGTGCCGGTGTCCAGATCAAGGGCCTCTCCGAGCTCTTTAATGGTGCTCTTCTCCCTCTCCCATAAGGTGACCAAGACCAGGTACTGCGGGTAGGTCAACTCCAGCTCATCCAAATAGGGGCGGTACATCCGCAGGATGGCCCGGGAGCAGGCGTATAGCGAAAAACAAAGGTGTTCCCCCAATTTTAAATTTTGCTCATTCGTTTTCAAGATGATGCACCTCGGTTGGCTTTATTTATAAGGTTTACCTTCATCATAGCAGATGATTCAAAAAGAATATATATTTTTTGCAATTTAATTGTTGACAATTTAAAACAACGGGAGTATGATGTGAACATAAACATTGTGCACAATATAATATCAAAAAATATATTTGGAGGGATTTCAAATGGCAAAAGTAACAGTAGGGCAAGAGAATGGACATCCGGTAGAGCTTCACTATGAAGATGTAGGTTCCGGGAAACCGGTGATTTTAATTCATGGATGGCCGCTGAGCGGCAGATCTTGGGAGAAACAAGTACCTGCGTTGGTGAATGCCGGCTACCGGGTCATTACGTATGATCGCCGCGGGTTTGGTCAGTCGTCGCAGCCTTGGAACGGATATGATTATGATACGTTCGCTGCCGATCTGCATCAGCTGATTACACATCTGGGCTTACGTGATGTGACTTTGGTTGGTTTCTCGATGGGCGGCGGGGAAGTGGCCCGATATATTGGTACTTATGGGACAGATCGAGTGAAAAGAGCAGTTCTCGCGGGTGCGGTTCCGCCGTATCTGTACAAATCTGCAGATCACCCAGAAGGAGGACTCGACGATGCAACCATCAAAGCGTTCGAGGATGGTGTGAAGGCAGACCGGCTGGCTTTCCTGGATATGTTCACGACGAACTTCTTCGCAGCCGGCGACCGTACCGATCTGGTCAGCGAACCATTCCGTTTGTATAACCGCGATATTGCGGCATTTGCTTCTCCGAAAGGGACGCTGGATTGTATCGGGGCGTTCTCCCGCACGGACTTCCGCGGCGATCTGGCCAAGTTTAACATCCCAACGCTGATCCTGCACGGGGATTCGGATGCGATCGTACCGCTCGAAGTCAGCGGTCAAAGAGCGCATGAAATGATTCCTGGCAGCGAGCTTGTAGTGATCAAAGGCGGCCCGCATGGATTTAATGTAACGCATGCCGATGAGTTTAACGCGGCATTGGTGAAATTTTTGCGAGACCATGATTAATGAGCCGATAAGGCCATCCCAATAAATAGAAAAAGTCGGTCAGGAGGATATCCTGATCGACTTTTTTATGCAAAATTGATTTATAGAACCGACTGCAGCAAGAAGTTCACCAGGAACAGGAACGAGATGACGAACATGGAGATCGACAGCTGTTCCCGCTTCTTCGAGAACAACTTGAGCAGCGGATAAGCGATAAAGCCAAAAGCAATACCGTCAACAATGCTATACGTTAAAGGGATCATCAGAATGACAAGAAACGCAGGGAACGCTTCGGAAAAATCGCTGAAATCGATCTTCGTGATATTCGTCAGCATCAATCCGCCGATGATAATCAAGATCGGGGCGATGGCAGCGTCCGGGATCATTTTGATCAAGGGCATAAAGAACAGAGCGCCCAGGAACAACAACCCGGTCGTCACTGAGGTCAACCCGGTTCTTCCGCCTGCGGTAATACCAGCAGCTGTCTCGACCGTCGAAACCGTTGGGCTCGTGCCCAAGAGACCGCAAGCCACTGCGGAGATCGATACGGCCTTGAGCGATTTCCCATTTTTCTCTGGAGCATTCAGCATGCCATCCACTTGCGAGTGAACCAGCCCGATATTTTCGAAGACCAGTACCAGCACCAGTGAGAAGCACGCCGTCAGGAACGGAATGCTGGCCAGATGACGGAGGTCCGCGCTCATCCAGACGTCACGATAGCTTTGAAACGACAGCGATGCGGATGCGAACGATCCCAGGTCAACGATGCCGAACAACCAAGCCACCAACGTTCCTAAAATAATGCTGATCAGAAAATTCCCCGGAACCTTCTTCAAGAACAGGAACAGCGTCAGGATCAGGTTGATGATCGAAGCGAGAACCAGCGGTGCGGACAAGTCCCCGAGCGCCACAAAGTGACTGGGGTTACCGGTGACAATGCCGCTCTTCTGCAAGCCGATGAAGGCAATGAACAGCCCGATTCCCACGGAAATCGATTCCTTCAGGGAAGCCGGAATAGCTTTGGAGATCAGGGAGGACAAACCGGTAAAAGCCACCACGACGAACAGGATGCCCGCAAGCACTGTTGCGCCCAAAGCTTCTTGGTAGCTGAGTCCCATCGATCCTACTATGGTATAGGTAAATAAAGCGTTGATCCCCATGCCGGGGACGAGAATTAACGGTGCGTTCGCTACGAACGCGACCAACAAACAGCCGACAAGCGAAGACAGCACGGTGGCCAATATCCCGGCCTCCAGCGGAATTCCTGCATCCTTCAGGATGTTGGCGTTGACGGCGATGATGTACACGATCGAGAAGAACGAGGTCAATCCAGCGATGAGCTCTCTTCTCACGTTCGTTTGGTGTTGCTTAAGCTTAAAAACTCCTTTCATGATAAAAATCACACTTTCAAAATATCCCTCTCCCACCCGCATCAAACGAGGAATATGCATTCCAACCGTTTATGCCAGAGGCTATTATACCACGGTTTGTAGTGGAATGCCCTTTACAAGTTGTTCCTTGGCATAGAATGAGAACAAGTAGTGCAAAACTACACGGAACTTTTTTATATCAAGAGTTAGTTTGTGCTCCCTATTGGAAGATTCGGCAACGGATGTTCAGACGCGGCAAGTTTCTTCAAGCCTGCCGCATACAATGGACCGTGCACCAGAATCGTTGTCAGGATGCGCGCCATTTCCTCGGGCGACTCTTGCCCGCCGTTCTCCAGCCATTGTTGAATTACGCCGATGTGCGTCCATCCTACATATGTAGCAAAATACTTGGGCGGAACGAGGCATTCATCTTCATTGATCAGGACGTCCGCACTTTTCCATCAGGTCGTATTTGTCCTGATAGTGAGCGTAGAACGTGCCGCTGCTTTTATCATCGACTTCAAAACCCCTTACGCCAGCTACCAGGTGCCGGTCGATTTGGCATCGCTGATTCCGGGGTTGACGGACTTGCTTGCCGCGAACCATCTAAAACCTCAGGATATCAGCTTCAAGGTCACCTTGACCGACAAATCTGACGACAAGGACATCCTGGCGGCGTTTGCAAGCGGTGTGCCAGAAGGCCAAGTCCTGGGCGCGATCGTAGATTTGCGCACGGATATCATCAACACCAAGACGAGAGAAGTTGTCGGTACGGCAGATTCGTTCAGCAAGGCGCTTCCCCGGATAATTCCGATACCGAAGAACATCACTGGCATGTCGGAGCAATGGGGGGTGTTCCGCTATAACGAAACGACGGAGAAGTTTGATTTTGTCCCCGCTCGAGCGGTAAAAGCTGACGATGTGTGGAATGCGTCGATTCATTCTTATTTCAACGGCGTATTTATTGCAGCGCAAAATCCAGTAAGCTTCACCGATGTGAAAAATCATTGGGGTAAACCGTATATCCAGCTTGCTGCAGCTAAAGGGCTTGTTGAAGGAGTGGGCGGTGGACTGTACGACCCTAACAGATCCGTAACAAGGGCGGAGTTTACCGCCATGTTGGTCCGGGCGCTTGGACGCGACATTTCTACTGGTAATACAGCTCCCTATGACGATCTCAAACAAGGTGCATGGTATTTCGATGAAGTCGTTAAAGCCAAGGAGCTTGGACTGCTGGACTTTGTGAGCGGGACTCAATTCAAACCAGATCAGCCGCTTACGCGTGAGGAGATGGCGAGCATGTTAGCTGTAGGGATTTCCCTTGAGCAGCTGCCAATAACAAAGGAAAATGTGACTCTGAATGAATACAAGGATCTGGCGAGTGTGAACGCAGCCTTCTTGGAGGACGTTCGTCTGATGGTTAAGCTGAACATCATGACCGGCACAAGCGAGGATACTTTTAGTCCGAAGGGTGAAACGACACGTGCCCAGGCTGCCACCGTGTTCGTGAGAATGCTACAAACTCTTGGCATGATCGATTGATGGGCTCTAGATAGACTGATCCCCATAGACTAGACGCTTTGAGCAACGTGTTTAGGCTATGGGGGTCTTTTTTGTGCCATTCTACTCCTGCGAAAAGGTCTATGTTATTATACCAGCATGAGATAAGCTGCATTGCACCTAGACGCTTCTTCATGAACCCTAAGCAAAGGAGTGAGGTCAATGGATTATCTGCATCACCCGTTTGCATCCAAGCGTTATACCGTTTTTGCAAAAAAAGGAATGGTGGCGACGTCCCAGCCGCTGGCAGCACAGGCCGGGCTTGAAATTCTGCAGCAAGGGGGGAACGCCATTGACGCGGCGATTGCGGCTGCGGCGGCGTTGACGGTCGTCGAGCCGACCTCCAACGGAATCGGCGGGGATGCGTTTGCCCTTGTCTGGACGAAGGGGAAGCTCCACGGTCTGAACGCGTCCGGGCCGGCACCGGCTTTACTGACGGCGGAGGCCGTGAAACAGCGGGGGCACAAGCAAATGCCGAAGCTGGGGCTGGTGCCGATTACGGTCCCCGGAGTCCCAGCGGCTTGGGCGGAGCTGGCCGAAAGGTTCGGCAGACGTCCGCTGACGGAGAGCTTGAAGCCCGCGATTCGATATGCCGAGGAGGGGTATCCTCTGACACCGATCCTGGGCAAATACTGGGCTCGGGCTTACCAGGCGTACCGCAAACAGGAGGGACCGGAGTTCGAAGCCTGGTTCCACACCTTTGCTCCGCAAGGCCGGGCTCCCGAGATCGGGGAAGTGTGGAGCTCGAAGGGTCATGCGGAGAGCTTGCGCCGGATTGCAACCAGCGGAGCGCGGGATTTTTACGAAGGGGAGCTGGCCCAGCAAATCGAGGACTTGATGTTGGAGCATGGCGGCTTTTTAAGGAAAGCCGACTTGGCTGCCTACCGGCCGGAGTGGGTTGAGCCGATTTCGACGAATTACCGAGGCTATGACGTTTGGGAGATTCCGCCAAACGGGCAGGGGATGGTTGCGCTGATGGCCCTTAACATCTATGAGCAGTTGGAGCAGCCTGAGTGGCTCAACGCGGAGACCGTGCATCGTCAGATTGAGGCGCTGAAGCTCGCGTTTACGGATGGCCAAGCCTCGATCACGGAGCCAGCGGATATGCCGGTCTCTGCCGAATATCTGTTGTCCCGGGAATACGCCTCGTTACGGGCTCAACAGATCTGCGACAACGCACTGGATCCGAAGCCGATCGATCTGCCGAAGGGCGGGACCGTCTATTTAGCTGCAGCCGATGAGGAAGGCAATATGGTGTCCTATATACAAAGCAACTATATGGGCTTTGGCTCAGGTGTCGTAGTCCCGGGAACGGGAATCAGCCTGCAAAACCGCGGGGCCGACTTCTCGCTGGATGAACGGCATCCGAACTTCGTGAAGCCGGGGAAACGAACGTATCACACGATCATCCCCGGGTTTCTGACCAAGGATGGAGAGGCGGTGGGCCCGTTTGGCGTCATGGGCGGATATATGCAGCCACAAGGCCATATGCAGGTGATCATGAATACGGTGGATTACCGGTTGAATCCTCAAGCGGCCCTGGATGTGCCGCGTTGGCAGTGGGTTGGCGGGAAGAAGGTGCAGGTGGAACCGGAGTTTCCAGGCGAGCTCATTGAGGCGCTCCGGCAAAAAGGGCATGATATCGAAGTGATGCCGGACGGAGGAGCCTTCGGACGCGGCCAAATCATTTGGCGGGATCTGCAAACCGGCGTGTTGGCCGGCGGGACGGAATCCCGAACGGACGGCATGATCGCGGCTTGGTAACGTCTAAGGGAAGTGAAGACAGATGAAATATGGGAACATTGTGCACGGGCGGTTTCAGCGGCGGATGAACCGGTTTATCGCTGAGGTAGAAGTGGATGGCGTTATAGAACAGGTGCATGTGAAAAATACCGGTCGGCTGAAGGAGCTTCTGCGAATGGATACCGAGGTGCTGCTGGAGGTGTCAGACCGGCCTGAGCGGAAGACGAAATATTCCTTGATTGCAGCGGCCAAGGATGGAGCCTGGGTGAACGTTGATTCGCAAGCGCCAAATCCGGTGGCGTTCGAGGCGCTGAAGGCGGGGTGGATCGCGGAGATCGGAACGATCAGCCGCGCGAAGCGTGAAGTCACCTATGGGGATTCTCGGTTTGATCTCTACTATGAAAAAGGCGAGGAACGAGGGTTCATCGAGGTCAAAGGCGTGACCCTCCAGCAGGATGGGATCGCCATGTTCCCGGATGCCCCAACGACGCGGGGAACCAAACATGTTATGGAGTTGGCTAAGGCGGTTCAAGAAGGATACACGGGGACGGTGCTGTTCGTCATCCAAATGAAGGGATGCCGCGAATTTACTCCTTACCGGGACATGGATCCGGCTTTTGCGAACGCTTTGGAGGAAGCTTCCCGGCAAGGGGTGCGGCTTCTGGCATATGAATCCATAGTGACAGAACAAGAGATTGTATTGGGAGCCGGCCTCCCGGTTCATCTATGAGCGGGGTTCGCTGCAGGGCGGCGGAATTGCATTCTGGCTGACTTTATGATGAAATTTACGAAGATGGAGTAAGACAAGAGAGGGGAGTCCCATGAAATTAAGAGTATCCGCTGTCCAATATCATTTGCATACGATTGGCAGCTTTGACGAGTTCGCCCGGCAGGCCGAACACTATATCAAAACCGCGGAGGAATTCAGCGCGGATTTCGTGCTGTTCCCTGAGTTTTTCACTACGCAGCTGATGTCGATTGGAACACCGGAGGGGAGAGCATTGACCATCCAGGAGCTGCCGGATTTCACAGAGCAATACCGTACGCTGTTTAGCGGATTGGCTCGACAGACCGGCATGCATATCATCGGCGGAACGCATGTGCTGCGCAAAGGCGACCGGTTGTACAACGTCGCTCATCTGTTCTATCCCGATGGGCGAATCGCGGAGCAAGCCAAGCTGCACATTACGCCTACCGAGGTGACGGAATGGAACATGACGCCGGGCGATGGCCTGGAAGTGTTCGAAACCGACAAGGGTAAAATCGCCATGTTGACTTGCTATGACATCGAGTTTCCGGAGATCGTCCGGATGGCGAAGGCGAAGGGGGCGGACGTAATCTTCTGTCCATCCTGTACGGACGATCGCCACGGCTTCCACCGGGTACGCTACTGCTGCCATGCGCGAGCAGTTGAGAACCAGGTATACATCGTCACTACAGGGACGGTCGGCTCGCTGCCGACGGTGGACTTCATGCGGGGCAACTTCGGGCAGGCGGCGGTGATCACGCCAAACGACGTACCGTTCCCACCGCGCGGCATTTTGGTGGAAGGTGAGATCAACGACGATATGATCGTAACCGCCGATCTCGATTTGGAGCTGCTTTATCAGGTTCGGGAGAAAGGCTCGGTGACCACTTGGCGAGATCGTCGGACCGATCTGTACACCGATTGGAACTAAACCAAGCCACACAGGTTGTCCATGGAGGAGAGACATGATGTATCGGAAAGAATGGTACGTGTTTAATGATCAAGGCCGGCCGGTGCCGGCGGTCATTCGGAACTACGAAGAGAAGGATTTTCCGGGGTTGATCCGCATTCAGCAGGAGAGCTTCCCGCCTCCTTTTCCTTCGGAATTATGGTGGAACGAGGAGCAGCTCCGCAACCATGTGCGGTTGTTCCCTGAAGGCGCGTTATGCGTGGAAGTCAACGGGGAGCTGGTAGGCTCGATGACCGGGCTCAAGGTCGATTTTGACCCCGGCAAGCCGGAGCACGCCTGGGCGGATATCACCGATGAAGGGTACATCCGCAACCACCGGCCTGATGGAAATACTCTGTACGTTGTAGATATCAGCGTTCGTCCGGCTTATCGGAAATGGGGCCTAGGCAAGTGGTTAATGCTGTCCATGTACGAGTTGGTGGTGCAGCAAGGCCTTGAGCGATTGCTGGGCGGCGGCAGAATGCCGGGCTATCACAAGTATGCAGAGGAAATGACGGCGGAGCAGTATCTCAATGCCGTTGTGAGCGGTGAGCTGAAGGATCCGGTGATCACCTTCCTGCTGCGTTGCGGCCGTACGCCGGTCACGGTCGTGCGTGATTATCTGGAAGATGAGGAGTCACGGAATTACGCCGCATTGATGGAATGGAGAAACCCGTTTCTCCAGCGCAATTTTAAATAGGAGCTATTCCTGTAATGAATTAATTTGCGGTTTGAACACAAAAAAGCGCCTCCTGTATACTGGGTCTCGGAATGATGCACATTCACAGCCCTTATTCATGAGGAGGACGCTCTATATGAATCATAGTCAATCCAGCAAACAAAATCAACGTATTGAAAGAATTACCGAGAAAACTCTCATCAATTGGTACGGACATCGCTAAGAACAACCATGTAGCCCGCGCCTTTAATTACCGAGGGATTGAGCTTGGGAGCGCTGTTTGTTCCAAAATGATGAGAATGGCCTGCTGAGCCTTCTAGCTTGGGCTGAATCTCTTAAAGAAAAACACGGAATGAACGACACCATCCTAGGTGTTGAGCCGACCGGTCACTACTGGTTTCCGTTATTTCATTTTCTTAAGCCGCAAGGTGTTCAGGTTGTGCTGGTCAATCCGCATCATGTAAAGAGAAGCAAGGAACTCGACGACAACTCTCCGACGAAGAACGACATTAAAGATGCGAAAGTCGTCGCCAAGCTCGTCATAGACGGTCGTTACACCGAACCGCAGCTGCCGGAAGGAATATATGCCGAACTGCGTGTGCTCATGAACCAAAGAGACCGTCTGAACGGGGATTTCAATCGCGTGAAAGGAAGAATCCACAACTGGTTGGATCGCTTCTTTCCCGAATATACACAAGTGTTTAAAGATTGGGAAGGCAAAGCTTCCCTCATCACGCTGAAGTACTTTCCGCTGCCGCAAGAGATCGTCCGAGCGGGCGAGACCTCTATCGTGGCGCTATGGAAAAGAGAAGGCGTGAAACGGGCTGTAGGGCCCAAACGAGCGGATTTGCTGTTCCGAAAAGCTCGAAAATCCATCGGCCTCACGGAAGGAGCTATGGCCGCCAAACATGAGCTAGCCATGTATTTGGAGCAATACGCCATGCTGTGCAGGCAGATTGAAGAACTGATGGTACTTGTCGCTGAATTGGTTAAGCAAATCCCCGGGGCAGCGGAGATGATGACGATTCCATGCGTGAAACTGGTCACCGTTGCTGGATTTCTGGCGGAAGTCGGGGACCTGGCAAAGTATGAACACAGCCAGCAAATTGTTCGCCACGCCGGCTTAAGCTTGCGTGAGAACAGTTCCGGCATGCATAAGGGAGAAACGACGATTAGCAAACGCGGACGTTGCCGTCTTCGCGCCATCTTATACCGTGCAGCCCTTGTGCTGGTTTCAAAGAATCCGGAATTCCGCGCTCTGCATACGTATTTTACGACACGCAGGGATAATCCGCTCAAGAAGAAACAGTCGATGATTTCCATTTGCAACAAGTTGATTCGCGTATTATTTGAACTCGGTCGCAAGCAGAAAGTCTATGATGCCACCAAAGTACTCGGCCCTCATCGGGAGGCTCAGTTGCAAGCAGCAGCTTAATTTATTCACAGGTTAGCAACTCGATCGTTTACTTGTTTTATCCACATGTTGATCTTTGACAAGCGAAGCACGGATAGGCCGGGAGGAATCATCACCATTAGGGCATCGACCCCGTAAAGGAGCTTGCCTGGCCTCCACCCCTTGAGAGGTAGAACGAAGGAATGTAAGGGCTATGACCCAGGGAGATATGGGAGGGTAAACCACAAGGGTATATGTGGAGATCCATTTGCGATCATATGGCTGAAAAAACGAGGTGACCAGCACCTCTGTTCCCGCCAACTGGTCGATCCCATATTTTCACTCTCCGTCAAATCTTATCCAAGGGTGTTTCGTAAGTCAAAGATGAAATCATGAGAAAAAGCAAGAAAAACAGAGAAAACATTAATTTATTGAGGGAGGAGGATACGCAATATACGCGTTCGCCGCGAATTCCCCGCTCAAGGAAGCGGCCGCGCCGTCCATGATCAGCCCCGGGTCGTCGACGTATTTCATGCCGTAGCTTTCGCGCCCCGGCTGGGGCGGCTCGATTTTGGCCAGCTCCGTGCCAAGCTGCGTATATCCAAACAAGAGCAGTACCGCGACATAGATCCAGAACGTCCAAGTTTTCAGCGTCTTTTTACTTTCCTTCCTGAACATAAGCTGTCCCTCCCTGATCCGTTTGGGCCCCGTGGTCGCGCATGAGCAGCATGTAGCCGTCCTCCAGGTCCGGCTCGCACGCCACCGCGTTCGCGGTCGGCTTCCGGTCGGGCAACAGCCGGACGCTGGCCTGTCCATCGAACATAGACATGCCCGTGACGACGAACGTTTCCCTTAGCCGCTCCAGTTCCGGCCGTGGTACTACCGCATTGTACACTTTGCCCGCCGCGCTGCCTGCGAGCGCCTTCACCGTTCCCCGGTACAGCAGCTGGCCGGCTTCCAGGACGGCGATCTCCTCGCAAGCCGCTTCGATGTCGCCGATGATATGCGTCGACAGCAGGACGATTCTCTCCCCGGCCAGCTCGCTCAGCAGATTGCGGAAGCGGATGCGCTCTTCCGGATCGAGCCCGGCCGTCGGCTCGTCGACGATCAGCACCTTCGGCTCGTGCAAAATCGCCTGGGCGATGCCCAGCCGTCTTTTCATGCCGCCGGACAGCGCCTTTACTTTCGTATGGCAGATGTTAATCAAATTCACCCGCTCCAGCAGCAGCGGGATTCTCTTTTTACGGGTTTCGCGGGTTAGCCCCGATAAAACGCTGAGATAATCCATTGCCTCGTACACGCTCATATTCCCGTACATGGAAAAATCCTGCGGCAATTAGCCGATAATGCGGCGGATTTCCTTGGCGTTTTCAAGCGGGATGCCGCATACCGTCACGTCTCCTCTCTTTTTGCGGAGCAGCGTAGCCAGCGTCTTCATCAGCGTTGTTTTGCCTGCGCCGTTGCGGCCGAGCAGACCGAACATACCTTGTCCGATCGTCAGGCTTATATTTTGCAGCGCCTGTTTTTGGCCGTAATCCTTGTTCAAGTTGTGAATTTCGATGTTCATGTTTCCCACAAAAAACTCTCCTTCCATTAGCTTCAAGGAGAGTATATAGAACACGATTCAACTTTTTATCAACTTTCGGTTGTGCAAAGGAACTTGGCTGTTACCCTGGCGCCCCCTTGCTCTTCGTTGCACCAGACAAGCTGGCCTCCGTGTCGTTCGCACAGCGTTTGGCAAATATAGAGGCCAAGGCCGAAATGGACGCGGCCGGGCTCTACCGCCTCTTCCCGGAAATATGGCCTGGCCGCTTCACGTAATGCCTCCGTCGTAAAGCCGTCCCCGTCGTCGGCCACTTCGGTGATGAGATGGGGACCTTCCAGGCACAGCCCGATTTCCACCCTTTCATGGGCAAAACGGAGGGCATTGGACAGTAAATTTTCCACCACCCGGAGAACGACCTGGGCATCTGCGCAGACATACTCCGCGCTTATCCGGTTCACGATGCTGATCTCCACGGCCGACTGGGCTTTCAGCGCCTCGGCCGCGGAATTGATCTGCCCGGTCAGATCGGAGACGCGGATCTTCTCCGCTCTAATCGCCACATCCTCCAATTTATTCGTTTCGCTCATCGTGTGGGCGTAGCTTTCCAGCCTTAGCGTATGCCTTGAGATGGAGGATAACGTGGCAAGAAGCTTCTCCTGCCCGACTTTTCCTTCGGGAACGTACTGACAAAGGAAATCCGCATAACCCCGCAGCACGGTGAGGGGCGTCCGCAAATCATGGGCAAAGGCGGCGTTCAGGCGCCTATGCTCCACATTATAGAATTTATAAATTTTGGGGTGGGAGCAGGTCTTCCGCCTTATTTCTATTTTTGGTAAGGTTAGGATATGGAGACGAACATCTTGAAACGCATCTTTTTTGATGAGCGAGGGCACTGGGATCGGTTTGTGGCAAAACATGGTGGCAAGCTGCGTGCCAATGTGCGGAAGGAAGTAGAGAAGTTCCGTCGATGCGGGGATCCCCGAAACGGTTTTAAGCTGATGGTATGTGAAGGATGTCATGACCTACGGCTCGTTCCGTATCGTTGTAAAGGAAGATTCTGTACGACCTGTTCATGCGGAGAAACAGAGGAATGGGCACGTCTCCTGGAACAAGATGTATTCCAAGTCAACCACCGCCATGTCGTCTTCACGATTGACGAAGGATTGCGGGAAATCTTTCTGCTTCATCGGGCAAAATTGCTCAAAGAATTTATGGATGAAGCGGTGCGCTTAGTCAAAGAACATTTTGAGAAGAAACATAAGGTAACTCCCGGAATCATAGCCGGATTGCATACGTTTGGGGCACGGCTTAACTTCAATCCTCATGTCCATATGCTAGTAACCATGGGAGGGATGAAGAAGAACGGCGAGTGGAAAACATACGACTTTATTCCGTTCGAGATGTTGCGTAAACAATGGCAGACGGTTGTGTTGAAGCTGATTCGCCGAAAGTTAAGCGAACAAGAGAAAAGGCAAGTGCAGTCCCGTTTGCAAAAAGCCTACTCCGAAAATGGAGAAGGCTTCTATGTGCATGCTCCGAAACAGAAAGGGAACGTCAAGCGGCAACTCGGATATATCGGGCGATACATGAGAAGACCAGCGATAGCGGTGAGCCGGATCGAAGCTTATGACGGAGAAAGGGTAACATTATGGAGATCCAACCGTACCTCCGCAATTCCGCTGCGAAGAATGTGGAGGAGGCATGTACCCGGAATATTACAAAGGAATTCATGGTTACGAGTACAGGATTAGTGACTAAGAAAATAAGCCGGATATAGATTGTTCCCTACAGCCGGCTATTTTGCACGTATGAACTAAATCGCACGAACTAAAGGATGCCGTCAGGCGTTTTTCTTAAATAGTTAAGTAGGCAAGCCTTTTCCTATCGGGCTGCTGCAGCAAGGTTCGTGTTTTTTTGGTAGTTGTTGATATATATTTACAATTATGCTATATATTATTTATGACACTCCCAAATTCTACTCTATTGACCTCCCAACCGTAATTTTCAAAACAAACTTCTACCTTACTTGCTAAATCTACTCCCGCAAACGGCATTAACGGCATCATGTTCTCGATTTAACGTCTTTCATCATCGGATTAAATGTGATATATTTCACAAATTTAGATGAGGTGACGAAAATGAGTGTACAGAGCCTAAAGGTTGGAAACGTATTCAGTAAGGAATTGGCGAAAGAATGGGAAAAGAAAGGGAACCACATCAAGGAAGTGCAAGGCTGCGACAACCCGATGATGAAAGAACTGGAATTCGAATTAGGCAATGGAAAGGAGATTTTGGAGATTGGGTGCGGATCGGGCAAACTGCTCGAACATATCGCTGCGCATTATGACCGCTGCCGTATCGTCGGACTTGACATCAGCAAGGATATGATCGAGGCCGCCAAGGCAAAAATAGACCGGCTGGGTAATCATAACAATATCGTTCAATACGTTGTAGGGGATATAGAGGACGGTATTTTTAGACAAGCCAGTTTTGATGTCATTATCCTAAAGCAGGTACTGCATCATTTGCATGACCCCGTCTTTGTATTAAGAAAGATTAGGGAATACCTGAAACCCGAGGGAATCGTCATTTTAATGGTGCCTGGAGGACAATACCAAAGCGAAATATTTCCATTCCATGAGAATGGGAAAGATGTGCTGGGGCGGTTTTCGCTGGATGGTTTGGAAGAGGTCCTAAGCGAAGGAGGTCTTTTTCCCTATCGTATTTGGAAGGAACGTTTTATTTTTAAATTTGCGAATTTCTACGATTATATCACCTTCATGAAAGATATAGGCGGACTGCAAAAACTGTTTGATTACAACCAGGAAAAATATTCCGAGGCCTTCGCTCTGCTGAAACTGTACGAGAAAATGTTGGTTTTTACGCGTAATTTCGACGTTTCCGGGGAATATGTCGTGGCCATATGCCAAAGGCGGGAAGTATGGGGGAAGTATAGCTCCTTAATCGAACGGAGGGAGGATGCTTATCATGATTCGGAAGTATTACATGAAACGGGTTTACAAAGCGTTCAATAGCTGGGCGCCGCAATATGAAAATGAAGTTGTGCCCAAATTGATTAAAAGAGGTTACTCTTACCCGGAGCTGGCGGAGTTAATCGTCAATACCCTTGAGTTGCGGGAAGGCCGGAGGGCCATAGAATTGGGGGTTGGTACCGGCGTGCTCGGAAAAGAGGTCAGGAATAGATCCAACGCCAGCTTGATCGGCGTGGACATTTCGCGTGAAATGTTAAACATCGCCGCCCAAAAGAACGTATATGATTATTTGATCAATTCTTCCGCCGAGGAAATTCATTTGGACGGGCAGTGCGTTGATGCGATCTTTTCAGCTTTTATGTTTCATAGCGTCTATAACCAGAAGCAAGCTTTATATGAAATTGGTAGATTGTTAAGCAAGAAGGGAAAAGCGGTGATTGTCGATTTGTTTCCGTCGGACCATTCCCCCGCGCTCCAAAAATTGTTCCGCGGATATTTTCATTCCATCAAATACGAGTATGGGGCGCCGGCGAACTATAAATCCATTGAAAGCGTACACAAAATGCTGAAGCGTTCAGGTTTCTCCATATTGGCTCATGGTCAGCTTGGAGAGGATAAAAATTATATTCACTATTATTTTTCTATTGAAAGAGGGGATTAGTATGGGAGTTAGTACAAAAAGCAAAAACCTGTTCGATTTGGTTGTATGCAAAAACGGCCATTCCGAAATGGAGTTCAGGGAAGCAGGGCCAGATGTTCAGGGCGGATTGCTGAAATGCAGTGTTTGCGGGAACGAGTATCTGGTATTGAATAACGTTATTTTGACGAGTGAAGAACTGATGAGCGAAGAGGATAAGCGGATCCTGCGGCAGTTGAGAAAGGAGGGAGCGGACTTTGAATGATCTATTGGAAGCTGTACGGGAACTTCATGAGCGGCATAATTTTAAAAACAATGGGGGAGAGGACGCTCTGTTTCGCATGAATTTGATTATGGAGGAAGTAGGCGAAATCTGTTCCTGCCTCACAAAACATAAAGGGAATTTAGCGGAGGAACATGCCGATTTGCTCATTTTGCTGCTTGGCAACTGCGTTGCCTTTAATATCGACATCGAAACTGAATTTTGGAAAAAGATGGACAAGCTTAAATCCTATTCGACGATTGCCGCGAATGGGCATACGAGAATTACTTCTAAAGGGGAGTAGAAGCGTGTATGGTCAAGAACATATGCGTGATCGGCAAATGGAAGGATGAAACCCCGGAAACCTTGAGGCTTGCGGAGCAAGTAGGAGAAATGATCGCCGCAAGGGGATCGCGCCTGGTCACCGGCGGAGGGCCGGGAGTGATGGAGGCGGCATGCAAGGGAGCTAAACGCCACAACGGATTAACGATCGGATTTCTGGCTACGCGGGATATTGAACAGGAAGCCAATCCCTATTTGGATATCATTATTCCCACGGGGATGGGGTACGATGTCAGAAGCTCGCTCGCCATCAGATCCAGCGACGCCGTGATTATGGTGGGAGGAGGAAACGGAACATTGGGGGAAGCCTCGGTGGCTTACTTGGAACAGGTACCCCTCATTGTGCTTTTGGGTACGGGAGGTTGGGCGGATAAGCTGCCTGGCTTTTTGTACGAAGGCAAATATTTTGACGAACGCAGGAATATGGAAGTTAAGTTTGCTTCTTCGCCTACGGAAGCCGCCGAATTGGCGATGGCGGCGGAGCGTGTAAAGGCAAGCGAACCGGCCAAGTACGCCATTTGATTTCATCATTGCGATCATCGCGGATAAGGTTGTGATACCTGTGAAAAAAATGAAAATTTTAACGGGCGCCGGCGCTTGGGGATACGGGCCTTGCGCTACCTTGCGTTTGCTGCTTCGGGAAATCGGAGTTTTTGCCGAAGTGGATTTTGTCGGGGAGTCCGTTGCGCTTGATTTTGCTTTACGGCATAAGACGCAATTTCATCGGGTGTTCGATAGCTATCCTACCATACAAGAAAACTATGACCTGGTGATCAGCGTGATGGAGCCTGATATTTTGTTATGGGCTTATAAGCAGGATATTCCCTCCGTCAGCATAGACAATTTGTATTGGATGTGGGAGTGGGAAGAACCGTTGCTGCAATCTTCGGTTTCGGTGATCGACAAAGAGGAGAGCTTCGGCGAGATTCGCAATAAACTCCAACATTTCGGCGAGTATTTTGATTACAGCGTGATGTATACCCTTGCTCAAAAAGTGTTTCTTCAGAAGTTTGATCAGGGGCTTCCCGCTAGTCTGGAAGGTTTTGCGGACAAAATTCAGTTCGTGGATCCCATGGTGGATTTATCTTATCGGAAGGCTTTGCCGCATAGGAACACGATTTTAATTTCATTTTCCGGCATGATCAATCCCTATGTGACCGAATTGGATTTGATCGTTTATCTCTTTGTCGTTCGTTCCATTTTAAGAGAAGGGCTGGACCGATATGGAACTGGGCATGAGATGGTTTACGCCGTGCATGAGTCGCTGGCCGATACGGTAAAAAAAGTATTCCGGACGGAGAACGTCTACGCCTTGACTCATCCGGAGTTTTTGCAGCGGCTTGATGATTGTCTGCTGGTCATTGCACCCGCGGGGATGGCGACGATGTTTGAATGTCTGGCCTATGAAGTTCCGCTCTTGGTGCTCCCCGAACAGCATGACGGCAATTATACCAACTATATGACCTTATATCGCAACGGAGTATCCGACGCGGCCGATTGGGAGGCGTTCCCCGAGCTGATGTTATCCACCAGAGTTCCGGAGGCCCGGCAATTTAAGATCGAAGATTTTTACCGGCGATACATGGACGAGCTGACCGGAGCAGCTTCGCCCCTTCTGCGTGAGCTTTCAGCGCTTGCGGGCAAAACTTTAGGGGAGATCGCGACGGCTGACGCCAGCCGGGATTTCGCCCGGGCCCAAACCGCGAAATTGTCCCATGTCGTAGGTGAATTTAAAGGCGTGCAGCAGATTGCCGAAGCCATAAAAGGGCTTGTGCAAATGTCAGGTTTTTAGCACCGAAGCGTATGCTTACGATGTGCGTTTTTTCAAAACGCTTTAGGTCGGATGAAGCTAGGGACTGAGTAGCGGAGCGTAGGTGAGTCTACGTGAGCAACGGAAGGCCCGGCTGAATTCAAGATTCGACGTCGAATCCACTTTCGTGACCTGCTTCGTGATAAAAAGATGACAGGGGTGTTAGCAGTGTTGAAACTAACTATCTACCCGCCAACGAGCCGCATGATCAATGACTTTTTTATAGAACAGCTGGAAGAAGAGGCGGAATGGACTGATTTGCAGCAATCCGATGTGGTTTTGCTAATCGTGGACCATCACACCGCAGAGGTATTCCAACAAAATTATTGTTCCTTCTACGGCAAAAAAGTCGCCGCTTACGTCGTTGAGTTAAACTATCAAACCATCCCGCTCATTAAATTGGCGGATTACGTTATTTACCAGAATGAACAACAGCGGCGGTTGGTTGAACTCACTATGGGGTATGAGATACCGTCCGATATTCTGCCTATACCGCGGTTTGAGTTTTCGGAGTGCAACCTGGATCATAGCTGGAGCTCCCATGCGGTCATTTATTCGGATTATTTGCTGAATGAAGATGTGGTTATCGAACATTTGCAAAAGTCGGGTTATCCGCTTATTCCATCAGAAATGAACATTCTGTTTGTCTCTCTGTCTCCGCAAAAACCAAAGGTTAACCCCGCTTCGCTGGAGTATGCGGATATGAGCGCGATGCGGCCGGACGAACTTCCCCGCGAAGCCCGGTTTATGGTTCTGGACGATGCGTTTAAAAGCGAAGATTTGAGTAGGCGGGCGAGCCGCGGGGATAAGACGGGGCTGTTCTATTCCAGCAATGGATGTTCGGTTGAGATCTTGCGTTACTTCATGGTTCGCAGGGCCAATCCCTTGATTGGGAATCAGCCTACGATGAATATGTTCCGGCAGCGGTTAGAACAAGTGCTAAACCAGGTTTCCCGTATCATTAAGACGCCTGTTATCCCCGACTCGCTGAACCAACTAAACGTAATTGCCGGTAAACCTCTGATGAATCGGTTCGTCTTCACCATTTGCTGCAGAAATCAGCGGCATAAGCTGCTGCGGTGCGTCGCTTCGATCTGCGAGCAGAACGGACGGCACGATATTGGGGTGGCGGTTATTGACGATGCTTCGGAATATGACGTCCTGGATGAAGTGGAATCGATTCTGCACAAGCACAAGGTGGACTATTGCTTGGTTAAAAACTTGTCCAGAAAATATGCGGCCAGAAACTTCTATAACATGATTCATCTGCTGGTGCCAAACAACGATTCATTTCTGATCGAGCTCGACGGTGACGATTACCTGTTTGACAAAGACGCGCTGAATATTTTAAGTTCCGCGATAGAGCAGGGGGCGCTTAAAACGAGGGGCAATCTGGTGGTCGATACGGGAAGTGAAATTAAACGGAACGTGTTTTTGCAAGAGAAAGAAAACTGTAATGCTGGATATCCGCGAAACATGACGAAATGTTCCGGGTGGTATCACTTAAGAATGACGCAAAGAGTTGTTTTAAACCGAGTAGAAATTGAACATTTTTTAGAAAAAGGAAATAATTGGCTCATTTCTACTCACGATCTTTCAGTTCATTCGCGAGCGCTTGAACTTGCTCGCTCCCGCATTACCCAGATTGATGCCGAAATATATGCCTATGATTTGTCCGGAGACCAGCATGATTCGATTATTTTGGATGAGGGTGAGATGCCGGATTCATGGGAATACGGGACCTATCTGTTACAGGATGATTACTTGTTTAAAATGTATATTCCTTTATTTGAAGAGCCGCGCTTTGTTCCGTCCGCGCGGATTGGAGAAGGTTTGATCCAGGAAATATTTTAAAGGGGGGCAACAGCCTGATGACTTACGATGTTCCGTATATTCAAATCGAGCCGACAACCAAATGCAACTTTACCTGCGGTTTTTGTGTAGGAAGAACCATGGATCAAGGGATCATGCCGCTAGACACATTTCATAAAATTATAACCAGTGTGTCCAACGTTAAGCATATTCAGCTTCAAGGCGAGGGTGAACCCTTTACCCACCCCGACTTATTCGCCATGCTCGACCTTATCGCACAATACCATCCCGCAGCGAAAGTTTCGATTACAACCAACGGTACCTTCCTCACTTCCCAAAATGCGGACAGATTATTAGACAATCCTAATGTATACAGTATTTTAGTTTCGATAGAGTCGCCAAATCCCGATAGATTCAGGTCTATCCGCGGCGGGAATCTGCCGAAAATCATCGATAATATGCTGGGGTTTATGGATAAAAAACAAAAGAGAGGAAGGGCTCGCCCCGTATTGGGTTTTGCCGTTACCTTGCTGAATTCAACATTTCACGAATTTAAGGATATCGTCCGTTTATATCGGCAATTATCGCTTGACGGCGAGTTTACGATTCAATATTTGCAGAATATGGACACCTATACCGAAGCTTACAACGATGGCATGATGAAAGAGATACCTTCGGTCGAAACGATCAAGCAATTTCAGTCGGGATTGGAAAAGGACGCCGAGATTCAAGAGCTTCTTAACGGGATCAAGGTTAGAGGTTTTTTTGACGAACTGTACGATAAGGATTGCGAAGCTAAATGCACATGGCTCAAACAAGGGATTTTTATCAATCACCGGGGTTTTGCCTCGGGATGCTCCTATATAAAAAAAACGGATTATGCTTTTGGGAATGTCGGGCAACAATCCATGGATTATATATTAAACCAGCGAAACGGAGTACTGGAGAAACTTGATCAGGAGACACCGGCCTCTTGTGCGAATTGTCCCGATCTGATGTTATCTTAAGGAGCGCTGCGACCGTGAAAACCAAACCGCTTATAAGCGTCATCATCCCGAGCTATAATCGGGCGCTTTTGTTGCCGAGAGCTATACAATCCGTTTTGAATCAAACGTATTCAAATTGGGAAATGATCATTTCAGATGATGGCAGCAGCGATAATACCTCCGAAATCGTATCGCGTTTTATGGAAATGGACAAGAGAATCAAATTTACAGCTTCTTCCGAGAATTTAGGGGTGAGTTCGGCAAGAAATCGAGGGATTGCCCAAGCCGAAGGAGAGTATATTGCATTCCTGGATTCTGACGATGAGTGGTTAAGCCATCATCTTGAAGAATGCGCCGCGATTTTAACGGAAAATAAGGTCGGGGCGGTTTTGTCTCTGTGGTACGAGGAAAGGCAAAACAAGCGGTTAAAAGTTGACGAACCTTATGAAGGGGAAGATTATTTTCAAAACGCTGTCGATGAGTTGAAGCCGGAGATTCAAGGGAATCGCTACTTCTTTCGGCAACGTTTCTATGAGTATTCTTTGCTGGAATACTTTTATTTCTACCATATTAACACCGCCGTAATTCGAAAAAGTGTAGTTGTACAGGTCGGCGGTTTTAACGAAAGCTTGATGGCTTGTGAGGATACGGAGTTTTTACTGAAGGTGTTTCAAAACAGCGATATTTGCTTTATCAAAGATTACCATTTTATATATCATCATGGTGAAGATAATCTGTACGCTTTTCTTGATCGGCAAAAACTCGACTTGGAACAGCTTGCTCTAAACCGTGAGTTGTTGGATAAATGGACGAAAATTGAATTGTGTAAAATAAGAGTTCGTAATAAAGAGAAGAAAAAGAAGTTCTGGAATAAGAAGGATCCATTTCATCGGCAATGCCTTGACGCGTTAGGGGCAAATATTGCGGAGAAATATTTTACGTTGGGTTACGCAAATAGGTACTTGCATAAACTTAGAGCGCTGAAGTTTTATATTCGCTCCCTGGAATCCGGGCAAAGGGCAGCCAAACTGGTTTATATGGGGAAAATTGTTTTTCCTGGATTATTTGATAAAATTAAAGTTGAACAGCCTAACTTAAATATATGGTGAACCGCAGGTGAGCGAAGTTGATTATTAGCGCCAGCAGAAGAACGGATATCCCGGCCTTTTTCGGAGATTGGTTTATGCGCAGAATTGCCGAAGGGTATTTTCACCGGGTGAATCCGTTTAATTACAAGCAGGTAACGGCCTTTAGCTTATTGCCCGAAGATGTGGACGGCATGGTGTTTTGGACTAAAAATCCCAAGCCGTTCATGAGGCACTTGTCACAATTGGACGATAAAGGCTACATGTACTATTTTCAATACACACTAAATGATTACCCGGAAATTTTTGAGCCTAATTTGCCCCTCGCTGCGAGCCGCGTGGACTATTTCCGTGAGTTAAGCGAGCGGCTTGGGGCAAACCGGGTTATCTGGAGGTACGATCCGATCATCATCAGCAATATCACCCCGGTGGAGTACCATCTTGAACGCCTGGAACGTTTAGCTGGCCAACTGGAAGGGTACACCCATCGATTGGTGATAAGTTTTATGGATTATTACGGGAAAACGGTGGCGAGATTCAATAAACTGCAGCAAAACCATGCGGTATTATGCACCGATATTACTTTGCCCGAATACAGAGAACAACTGGACGAATTTGCCGCGAACATAAGCCGTATCGGAGCCGCTCATGGTATTTCCGTAGAGACTTGCTCGGAAGCCGCCGATTTGGAGCACTGCGGAATTCGTCATGGCAGTTGTATTGATGCCCGGCTCCTCTCGAGCATCATCGGGCGGGAGCTGGACTATGCCAAGGATAAAAATCAGCGGAATACCTGTCTTTGCACCGCAGCGGTAGACGTGGGCGTGTACAATACATGCAAGTTTAACTGTCAGTATTGTTACGCGGTTCAAAGCCAAAACGCCGTAGCCAAAACTTTGCAAAATCATATCATAGACAGCCCGTCTCTAATTTATAAATACAGTGAGGATTTGAAAATTCACAAGAAAAAGAAATAGGCAAAGAAGGTTCCGGCATGTATCATAAATCCTTTTATTATTTATGGAGTACGCAAACCATAGCCAACATGGCCGATTTGTTATATACGCTCGCTTTAACGATATTGGTGCTGGATACTAGCGGCTCGATTATTGTGACTACGTTAATCCCGTTTATCACGGTCATTTCACGTCTGATCAGCGGTTTTTTTGCCCCGCTTTTGATCAACCGATTCAGGTTGCCTGCTTTGTTGTTCATCTCGCAAATGGGGCAGTTTGTTCTTTTCGCTTGCCTGACGGTATATCTATGGTTTGATCAATCCGGGGGACCGAACCTGATTTTTATCCTCATTATTGTTTTGCTTTTATCATTTCTTGACGGCTGGTCTACGCCATCACGCAATGCTTTGGTTCCCCGGTTGGTGGATGACAGCGGATTGATGAAGGCGAATACGCTGATTTCCACATCCGATCAAATCGTCCAATTTGCCGGCTGGGCGCTTGGCGGGATTTTACTGTCCTTTGCCGGGCCGCTCAACGTTATAGGCGTCGTAGCGGTTTGTTATGGATTAGCCATGACGTTCACCATTTTTGTTACGGATCCAACCGAGACCCCGCGAACCTCCGTATGGAGCCTGAGAAGCAGGCGGAAGCATGACGTTGCCGATTCCTCGGATTGGCAGGCGCTGAAGGAAGGCTGGGTACTCCTCTGGAAATCGAGAAGGCTACGCTCACTGCTGATTATGGATGCCACCGAACAATTTGGAGGGGCGGTTTGGGCCGGTTCCTTTATGCTCGTCTTCGTGATCGATGTCTTAAAACAAGGCGAACGGTGGTGGGGTTATATCAACGCGAGTTATTTTGGCGGGTCGGTATTGGGCGGCATCGTCCTAATTATGTTGGTTAAACGGTTGGAAAATAAAATAGTTGCAGCCTTGCTTTTTGGAACTTTCGGTTACGCGGCAATTACAGCATTGTACGCCGTTAATACCGTGCCTGTCATAGCTCTGCTCATTATGTTTCTGACCGGACCGATGACTGAGATGTCCAATATCTGCAGAAGAACGTTGGCGCAAAGGAGTGTTGACCCGCTGTTGTTGCCCAAAGTGTTTAGTGCGCAGTACACGGTTTTAAGTTTAATTTATGGAATCTCCTTAATGGCAATGAGTATCGTTGCGGATCTCTTTGGCGTGGCGTCGATATATCTGCTGGCGGCTGCGGTTAGCGCAATTGCTGTTGTTGTGGGGTGGACGAACCGCAGAGCGTTTGAACCTGCACCAGCGGCGGAGAATATCCCATTGTCGAATTAATGACCCAAAAAATCCAATAATGCAATGAAGGAATTGCCACAGCCTTTCCGCTTCCCGTAAGGGGGCGGAAAGGCTGTTATTTTAGCTGGAGCCGTATTGTTTGGTATATAATATAAAAATACAAAAAAGGAGGCAATGTACCTTTATGGAATACATCCGAATTACGAATATTCAGGATCCTTTATTCAAATCGATGCATCAGCTGATGCAAAACGTGTTCCCGCCAGAAGAAGTACTGGAATTCGATTTATGGAAAGAGCCGCTGGAAGACCCCGGCATTCGCGTCTTTGTGGCGGTGCACGAAGGCCAGGTCGTTGGGGCGACGGAGTATCGCTATTATGAGGACTTCAACGTGGCGATGACCGACTTCACGATTATCGGCCAAGCTGGGCTGGGCATCGGGCGGTTCCTGGCAGATCACCGGTTGCGCGATTTACACGCATTAGCCGAAGCGAACGGCAAGAAGCTGCGCGGCATGTTCGCGGAAATCTACGATCCTTACCGGGTGGAGCATCACGAATTCGGCGGCGTGAAGCCGATGGATCCCTACGTACGCCGCGAAGTCTTGTCTCATCTCGGATATATGCGCCTGGACTTCCCGTACGTGCATCCGTCCTGGAACAATGACGGAGAAGCGGTCAGCGGGCTCAACCTCTGCTTCCTGCCGATGGACGGCAACGATGACAGCCTGGAAACGGCGCTGATTGTGCAATTCCTGGAGCGGTATTACACGGTGCTGCCGAACAAGCCGCAAGCGTGGTACGACATGGTGGAGGGCCTGAAAGCGAAGGAGCGTATGAAGCTGTTGCCGATCTAAGTCCTCTCTCCGGTTCACCCAAAAGGTCGGTCAGGGTCTCTCTCCTGATCGACTTTTTCATCATTATCCCGTTCCTTCAGCACAAAGGCGGCACCCGTCATTTTAGATACCGCACTGATGGTTTTGGACAAAAAAAGAGACCGCCCGTCAGTTCATTGACCGGGCAGTCCCCGCTTAAGCGATTGAGGTGCTTTACGCCAACCGCATTTTGAAATCTTCATAACCAAACTGATGTAAAATTTCGCAATCGCCGTCCTTATGCTGCAGGACGAGCGCCGGCAACGGCATACCGTTGAAAGTGGTGTTCTTCACCATCGAATAGATGGCCATATCGCCAAACACCAGACGGTCGCCCGGCTTCAGCGGCTCATCAAACGAGTAGTCGCCGATATTATCCCCGGACAGGCAGGTTGGTCCGCCCAGCCGATACGTATACGGCTTCTCGCCAGGTTCGCCCGAGCCAAACAGCGGCGGACGGTACGGCATCTCCAGCACGTCCGGCATATGGCAGGAAGCCGAGGCGTCCACGATGGCGATATCCAAGCCATTTTTCATCGTATCCAGCACCGTCGTGATCAGGTAACCGGCGTTCAGCGCCACCGCTTCACCTGGTTCCAGATACACTTCTAAGCCGTATTTGTCCTGCATCCGCCGAATGCACGCTTCCAGCAGCGGAATATCGTAATCCTCGCGCGTGATATGGTGGCCGCCTCCGAAATTGATCCATTCCATTTGCGACAGCCATGGACCAAACTTCTCTTCCACCGCGTCCAGCGTCGTGGCCAAGTCGTCCGAATTCTGCTGGCACAAGGTATGAAAATGAAAGCCAGAAATGCCATCCAACAGCTCCGGACGGAAATTCTCAATCGTCACGCCAAACCGCGAGCCATACGCGCAAGGGTTATAGATATCGTGGCCCACTTGGGTTGAACATTCCGGATTGATGCGCAGACCGACTTTTTTGCCAGCCGCCAGCACCCGATCGCGATATTTCTCCACTTGGGAGAACGAGTTGAAGATCACATGATCGCACAGCTCGATGATTTCGTCGATTTGATCCTCTCGGTAGGCCGGGGCAAAGACGTGATTCTCCTTGCCCATCGCCTCGTGGCCAAGCCGAGCTTCATACAAGCCGCTGGCCGCCGTGCCGCTCAAATATTTGCCGATCAGCGGGTAGGTCGTGTACATCGAAAATGCTTTTTGCGCCAAAATAATTTTGGCCCCCGTCCGCTCCATAATCCCGGCCAGGATCTTCAGGTTTTGCTCCAAAAGTTTCTCATCGACCACGTAACAAGGTGTTGGCAGTTCCTCGAAGCGCATATTATCTAACGTACTCCGTTTCTTTACGCTCTTCGGCCACTTCCTCTTCCGGATAGGCATCCACCGGTACCGGATTGAAGCTTTCTTTCCAAGGCAGGCCCCACTTGTTCAGCGCATCCATGAATGGATCTGGATCGAACTCTTCGATGTTGTAGACGCCCGGTTTGTTCCAAGTGCCGTTGAGGATCATCATCGCACCGATCATGGCTGGAACACCCGTCGTGTAAGCTACGGCTTGAGAGCCAACTTCTTTGTAGCATTCTTCGTGGTCGCAGACATTGTACAGGTAGTACATTTTTTCTTTGCCGTCTTTTTTCCCTTTGAAAATGCAGCCGATGTTCGTTTTGCCCTTCGTGCGCGGTCCGAGCGAAGATGGATCCGGCAGGACGGCTTTCAGGAACTGCAGCGGCACAATTTGCTTGCCTTCGAATTCAATCGGCTCGATGGAAGTCATGCCGACGTTTTCGAGGCATTTCAGGTGGGTCAGGTAGCTTTGACCAAATGTCATGAAGAAGCGGATCCGTTTGATGCCCGGAATATTCAGGGCCAGGGATTCGATTTCCTCATGGTGCAGCAGGTACATATCTTTCTCCCCGATTTCCGGGAAGTTGTAGACGCGTTTGATTTCCATCGGCTCGGTTTCGACCCATTGGCCGTTCTCCCAGTAGCTGCCCTTCGCAGACACTTCACGGATGTTGATCTCCGGGTTGAAGTTCGTCGCAAACGGATAGCCGTGGTCACCGGCGTTGCAGTCGAGGATGTCGATGTATTCGATTTCGTCAAAATGATGTTTCAGCGCATAGGCGGAAAATACACCCGTTACGCCAGGGTCAAAGCCGCTGCCCAGCAGTGCAGTAATGCCGGCTTTCTCAAAGCGCTCGCGGTATTCCCATTGCCATTTGTATTCGAATTTCGCCGTATCTTCCGGCTCATAGTTCGCGGTATCCAGGTAGTGCGTTTTGGTTGCCAAGCAGGCTTCCATGATCGTCAAATCTTGATACGGCAGAGCCAGGTTCATCACGATGTCAGGTTTCACTTCGTTGATCAATGCGATCAGCTCGTCGACATTGTTGGCATCCACTTGAGCTGTCGTGATTTTGGTTTTGCCGCCGTCCAGCTTCGCTTTCAGCGCATCGCATTTCGACTTGGTGCGGCTGGCGATGCAGATTTCTTCAAATACCTCGCTGTTTTGCACGCATTTGTGGATCGCTACGGAAGCCACGCCGCCGCAGCCGATGATTAATGCTTTTCCCATTTGTCCATCTCCTACCTTCTTTAAAATTTGACAAGTGCTGTGAAACGTAAAAAAAGCAAGTGATTCAACGCATAACCTGCGCATCACTTGCTTCTGATATAGTCAATATTAAGAAAAGCTCCATCACAACGGACGAACGCCCGTCTTCATCGCCGCACGAAATGACTTCGCACGAACGCACGCTCCGGAATTCTTAATATTCAATATATCATGTTTGATCAGAGTCTATTTAGCAAATAATTCGCCTTTACCACTCTTATTGACCGTTTCACAAGTTGATGTGCATTATGCACTGGTTGTAAAGTAACCAACTTATAAAATTTGAGCTTTTAACTCAATCAATAAGGCAACTAAGTTGCCAATCGGCATTTGACCCGGCTGTCCGTATGGCCTTAACTTTCCGAAGAAAGTGGTCAAAAAATTATCTGCTTGGAAAGACTCGCGATATATTGAATACAACCTTTCCAAAAATCATGCTCCTTAATATTAGCAGGAACTGATTCGGAGGGCAATAGTAAATTTAAAATAATTTTTTGGTAAGTGAGGGACTTGTTTACGGTTTGAGTTTCGTTTCGCAGTTTCGATTAGCGTTTTGATTTGAGTTTCGTTCCAAGTGTCGCTTCGAATTCCGTTGAGTGTCGCTTCGAGTGTCGCTAACGCTTACCAGGCGTCTTATTTGGCGAAAAACAGAGGGGCTGGCGTTCTAACGCTTGTGAGCGTGCTTATTTGCGGAAAAAGCGCGGTGAAATGCGGAAAATGGAGCAAATAGAGTGTGTGGCAAGCGTTAGATTTAGAAATCGGGTATTTTGGCGGCAATAGCGTTTGTCATAAGCGTTAGACTTACGAGGGGTGGTACTACGATCAATAGGTCGCAAAGAGGTGGCATTCGGCGATCAACCTGTCGCAGGATGTGGCATCGCGTTCAATCCACCGCAAGAGCTGGCATCACGTTCAATCTGTCGCAAAGGCTGGCATCACGTTCAAACCGTCGCAAAAGGTGTTATCCTGGATCAATCGTGCGTGAGGCGGTATCGCGAAAATAACCGTTGCAAGTGGCAGCATCCTGATTACGTTGTCGCGAGGGCCAGCACGGCATCCTGATCAATCCGCCGCTCCACCGCGGCTGACCGGCTGGCGCAGAGCTTCTGAACTCTAGGACATCTTTAAATTGACGCGAATCAAGGAAAGCACCTGGAACCCGAGTTACGATGAAGCCATCGATAACCGAAAGGGGATATGTCCAATGATCACCGTCAAATGGAACGTAGAAGAGTTAACCTGCCCAAGCTGCATCAAGAAAATCGAAAGCGCGCTGTTGAAACAGCCGGGGGTACAGGAAGTTAAAGTGTTATTCCACTCTAGCCAAGTGAAGGTCCGGTTCGATGAGAATCTGGTGCAGGAGGAGCCGCTGCAGAGCATGCTGGGGAAGCTGGGGTATCCGGTGCTGGCGGGGGGAGGGCATGGCGATGGCCAAGCCTCGTAAAGCGGCGGCGCTGCTGGCGTCGGGGCTGATACTGGCCCTGGCGGGGGTGTTCTACCTCCTGGGATGGGAGGTGGCCCGAAGCGCCGCACTGCTGCTGGCCTCGGCCCTATCCGGTTGGTCGATCGCTGTCCGAGCCTTTCGATCGCTCCGCATGCGCGTCTTCAGCATCGAGCTATTGGTGACGATCGCGATGATCGGGGCGGTTATCCTCGGCGAATACGTTGAGGCTGCCGCGGTGGCCTTCTTATTCCGGCTCGGGGCATACCTTGAGGCGATTACGTTGGGCAAGACGCGCTCCGCCTTGAAAGCCTTGATCGATCTGGCCCCGGCGGAAGCCCTCGTCCTGCGGGACGGCGTTCAGGTCAAAGTGCTCGCGTCCGAAGTGGTGCGCGGGGATCGGGTGCTTCTGCCGTCCGGCAGCAAGATCGCGGTCGACGGCCAGGTCGCTTCCGGCCAAGCCCTAGTTAACGAAGCGGCGATTACCGGCGAACCGGTACCCGTCGGCAAGCAGGTCCGTGACCGAGTGTTCAGCGGAACGACCGTGGATACGGGCTACCTGGAAGTCATTGCCGAGCAGGTTGGGGAGGAAACAACCTTTGCCAAAATTATTGAGCTGGTGGAAGAAGCCCAGGAATCTAAGGCGAAGACGCAAAGGTTTTTGGACAAGTTCGCTTCCTACTATACGCCGGGGATGCTGCTGTTGGCGGTACTGGTGTTCCTCGTCTCTCGGAATCCCGAGCTCGCGCTGACGTTTCTGGTGATCGCTTGCCCGGGGGCTTTGGTGATTTCCGCACCGGTCTCAATGGTTGCCGGATTGGGAAACGGCGCCGCAAACGGCTTGCTGATCAAAGGCGGGGAGGTGCTGGAGAATCTGGCCCGGGCGGAGGTAGTTGCGTTCGATAAGACCGGGACATTAACGGAGGGGAACCCTTCCGTGGTTGCGGTACACACCTACGGCGGCATGCAGGAACGCGAGCTGTTGGAGCTGACGGCTGCAGTGGAAGCGGCCTCGGAGCATCCGCTTGGACAAGCGATTGTAAATGCGGCGAAGGCTCGGAAGGTAGAGCCGGCGGATCGACCGAAGCAGGTGGAAGTACACAAAGGAAGCGGGATTTACGGTGAGGTTCGTGGACAGACGGTTCGGGTCGGGAAGCGGGAGTGGTTGGAGCAGCAAGGCGTGTCCATAAGCAAGGAGGTATGGGACGAGGCAGAACGTCAAGAGAAGCGCGGGTGTACGGTGGTATTTGCCGCGGTTAACCGCATGTTGATTGGCGTTATCGCCATCGCAGACCCGATTCGTGCCGAAGCGAAGGAAGTGATCCAAGGGCTCAAGCGGCAAGGCGTGAAGCGGGTGGTGATGCTGACTGGCGACAATCGACATGTGGCTAGTAAGGTTGCGGATCAGCTGGGGTTGGATCAGGTGCACGCCGGGCTGCTTCCAGCAGATAAGATGGCGTTGATTCAGGAGTGGAAGCGGCAGGGCTGCCGTGTGGCGATGCTTGGCGACGGCATCAACGACGCGCCGGCGATCGCCGCCGCGGACATTGGGCTGGCCATGGGAGGCACGGGGACGGACATTGCGATAGAAACTGCGGATTCGGTCATTATGGCGGACCGGCTGGATAAGCTCGTATATGCCCGCCAGCTGGCGAAGCGCACGGTTCGCAATATGAAGCAAAACGTATTCTTTGCCATCGCGGTCGTGGTTTTGCTGCTGGCGGGGGTATTAACGAGGCGGATTTATTTAGCCTCGGGGATGTTTATTCATGAGTTCAGCGTGATTTTGGTGATTTTGAATGCCCTTCGCCTGACACGGCGCGGGTGGGGTTCCAGTATCGACCGGGACATGCTTCGGATCGCGGATCTAAGACGATAATTACAGATGTCTCAACCGCTCCAGGATATCCTCTGGATCAGGACGTTTCATGTAATCCGGTTCCACATAGGCGGAGCGGACGATACCCGACTCGTCGATCATAAACGTGGACGTAATCGGCAGAATCCAGCGATTGGTGGCATTGTATTCTGCCAGATCCAAGTTGAATTTGTTCAGGAAAATGTCCTTAATATAATCCGGTACGTCGTACAGAATGTTGTAAGCTGCGGCGACTAATCCGTTCGTATCGCTCAGCACCTGAAATTCGAGCTCTTCCTTCTCTTTTTGCGTCAATGTGTTGTCTGGGCTTTGCGGGCTGACAGCGATCAATTGGCCGCCGATCGCCTCAATTTGAGGCAGTACCTTCTGGTACGAACGCAGCTGCATATTGCAGAACGGGCACCAGCCGCCACGATAGAAGGTCAGCACCACCGGACCCTTGGCCAATTCGTCATAAAGATTCACGGGTTGCCCCAGCGTGTTATTCAAGGTGAAATCCTTCGCTTTCTGGCCCACCTCCAGGCCAAGTGCCTGGCCTGCTTGCTGCTGTTCAGTAATCAAGCGGTTGATTTCGTTATACACATCCGCTGGGGAATTTGCGACATACTCTTGTCTCATTTGTTCCAATTCTTGTTTGAACGTCATCTCTATACACCTCATTTTCGTTGATTACGGAGGCCCATATTTATAGCGTGCGATTGGCGAAGGGTTGATGGGAGTTCCGCTCTTTTTTTGGAGTAAACACTCCATTTATGAATGAACTCATTGTATTTTAAATTTTTTGGATTGTCAACTCCATTTTTTTCGGACTTTGGCATCCCTCCAATTCTGAAAACGCAAAAACCCCGCAACCCAGCGCTTTCCGCCGGTTACGGGGTGATAAAAATTACGGATTTCCCTCCTTCTAAAGTGCCCTTATTCTGTTTCTATTTCGGGTGTGTCTAAACTAAATGGGTGCGGATATGCTCCAGCATCGCGTCGAGCACGGCCTCCAGGGCTTTGATATCTTTGCGAACCTGCGTCATGAGCAGGCCGCCTTGCAGCGCCGTCAGCAGCGCTAATGCCAGTTGGTCCGGATCGGCGTCGGCGCGCATTTCTCCGCGATCCCGCATCGCACGAAGCCCGTGGCTAATCGACTGCTCCCACTGCAGGAAGCAGGTAGCCAGCGCAGCGCGGGCTGCGGGTTCCATATCGGCCAGTTCGCTGGCCAATGAACCAATGGGGCAGCCGCCCTGATACTGCCGTTCAACCTGCGATTGGATGACGGCGTCGCGCCAGGTCTGCAGCGCCTCCATGCTGTCCAGATGGCTAAGCAACGGTTCTTGTGAACCTAACACCTGCTCGCTCTGGTACAGGATGACGGCGAGCACCAGGTCTCGCTTCTCCTTGAAGTAGTGATAAAGCTGCGAGGAGCTGACCTTGGCCTCCTTCTGCACATCCTCTACGCTCGTTCCCGCGACTCCGCGTTCGAACATCAGTTTAGCGGCGGCCGCAATGATGCGGCTGCGCGTTTCTCTCCCCTTCTTCGTAAGCTTTGGTTCCGATTGGGTTGTAGTTGTCGTGGTTTTCATAGTCTTAGTATAACAAGAATGGAGTTAACCATCCAGAAATGATTGTCCCCGAAATGGGAGCGGTTATTGTACACTCGCGCGGCCGGGGGCAGGGCTACGACATCGTGGCCCGCGTCCCGCCGGACGCTTGGGCCAGCCTGCCGGACCGGTAGGCGACGCTCCGGCCGAAGCACCAGGCTGTCTTATTGGCAGCCTGGTGCTTTTTTTGAGTTTTCAGCTAACGGACCGTATGGCCCTTATTCTCTGATTTCCCAGCGATTTCCTGTTCTAACGGACCGGAATGCCTTTATAAGGCGGGTACGGGCAAGAATTCGACTGAAACAACCTAAATAAGGGCTGTGGAGTCCGTTGCTATGAACGTTTTTGTCAAGCCCTCGGTTTTAACTCTGCCTGAGNACGTGGCGCGAGAGCAAAAATGCGAGCGACGGTCGGCACGCTGCTATCCGTGGGTTGGTTACCACATGTTATGCCTTCGTCAGGGAGAGCCCTTGCAAGCTAGAAACGCACGTTCAGTTTCTTTCAAAACTTAGTGCAAACGGACAACGCAAATTCTCTCCCGAACCTTCGTTTGCTCCCGGGCCTCGTGCTCCGGCGTGAGCTTGTCAAGCGTCTTCCTTGACAAGCGGTGGGGTACAATTCAACACTTTTCCAAATCCTCATCGAAGATGAGGAACG